>CAZCKI010000075.1:0-10187 GCA_964498815.1 uncultured Burkholderiales bacterium | reverse complement strand
TACCTTGGCGATCAATCACAACAGGCAAGGCTTGTGATTCGTGGGGAAACCTCAGGGTCAGGGTCGATTGCTCTTCAGGACAATCGACCCTGGAGCTGTTTGATTCGGCGTTTCCGGCAATTACTTCGCGTAAATCTGCCTTGCCGCTTCTTCCAGAAATTTCATCACCAGCCAATACGGCGCCGGCCCATGGCTGATCCGCGCCACACCCAATTCCGCGAGGCGTTGGGCGGTCGGCTCGGCGGCAAGCACCATGATGTTGACGGGGAGGGGGCTCGCTTCGCATAGCTCGCCGATCCAGTTTTCATTTACAAGGCCCGGAACAAAAATGCCGTCAGCGCCGGCATCGGCATAGACCTTGGCGCGCTCGATGGCCTTTTGCAGTAACGCTTCGTCTTGCTGTTCGGGTGCGGCTTTCAGGAACAGATCGGTACGTGCGTTGAGGAAGGCCGGCACCTTTGCATGCTCGCAGGCTTCACGAGCGGCGCGAATGCGCTTCGTTTGCTCTTCGATCGAATACAGACCCTCGCCGCCGACGATCTGGTCTTCCAGATTGAAACCGACCGCTCCGGCAGCGATGGCGGCCGTAACCGTGTCCGCAACTGCCGTCGGCGCATCGCCGTAGCCCGCTTCCAGATCCACCGTGACGGGGAGGGCGACGCCGGCGACGATGCGGGCGAGATTGGCGAGCGCCTCGGCCCTCGTTACTGCCTGCCCGTCGTCATAACCGTGCGCCGCCGCCACCGACCAACTGCTGGTGGCGATGGCCTTGGCGCCAGCAGCCGCGACGGTGCGCGCGGTGCCGGCATCCCAGACGTTGAACAGGACGAGGGGGTCGCCCCTGACGTGCAGGCGACGAAACTCCGCCGCGAGCGTCACTTGCCGGTCTGCGTCGACATGCTCAGGCCTTCGATTTCGCGGTGGCTTCGCGCAGCTTCTGCGCGCATTCTTCGCAGCAGACTTCGACCACCTCGTTACCGATCTTGACCTTGATCGCAGAGTCATCCAGCTGGTAGTCGCAAGCCGCGCAGGTTTTTTCCGCCATGATCTTTTCTCCTTGGTCGCCACGATATCGTGGCAGGAGAATTGGACCACGCGGGGTTTTTGGGCGCTGTCGAAATCCTTAGCGATTTTCGAGAGCTTTTGCCGGAAAGCCGAAACTCAGGCTGGAAAAGACCGTTTCGAATTCCGCGTCTTCGGAATGGGTCAACGGCCTGGTCCAGATCACGTTCAAAAGCCAGGCCCCGGCCTTCGGCATCGAAAAGCGCACTCGCCCCTGCTGGTCGGTCCGGTGCATTTCGAGCGGCGTCTCATCGTGTTCGAGGTTGGTCAGCTTTACGAGTGCGCCCGGCAGCGGCCGGCCTTCGTAGTTCACTCGGATGGGAAAGACGGTTGGTCTCGGCTCCGCATAAGGGCTTTCCTCCGGCACGATTTCCAAGTGCAGACCCTGAGCCTTCGTGATTTGCGCCTGCGACTCCTTGCCCGGTGGCCCGACTTGCATCAGCGACTTCGCGCAGCGGCTGTAATTCTCGGATCCTGTCGCCTCCGTCCGATGCATCCGCACCCGGTGTTCCAGCGCCGGCGTGAGTCCTTCGACGGCCAGATAGTCGTTGAATCGAGACGCCGGCAGTTGGCTCCGCGCGCGATTGTCCGTTTCCAGCATCAATACATAGGTGCCGGGCAATGAGAAGGCCAGCCGACCGTCATCCAGCGGCCCGCCGAGATGCAGCGCGCCGCGCAGATCGAGCATCGCTCCGTTCGAGGCAAGTGCTGCGAAGCGGGTGATGCGGCCGGCGGGAATCTGCGAGCGCTGCCGATCGGGCCCATGCCCGACTTGCAGCGTCAGGGTCGTTGTCCCAGCGGATTGCAGCCAAAACTCCCTGGGTTGCACCCAAAAATCGTGGCCGGCCGCGGAAGAAGGGCAGGCGAGTCCGGTCAGCAGCGACAGCCATGGGATTGCCTGGCGCAGCTGGATAACGCCTTGCGATTTCCTGGAACGGAGCACGGCGTTCCCCTATTCCAGGCGGCCGCGCAGAAAGCTTTGGCTCGCGTCTTCAATGAACATAGTCGCGTGCGGGTTCAGGTGCCGCCAGAAAGGGAAACACGGTCGCGGAAGGCTCGCGTCCTTTGCGATGCAGGCCGTCATCGACGCCGGACAGGGTGCCGTTTGCCAGCAGGGACCTGAAAATATTGGCCGCATCGTAATTGGGCGTCCTGCCTCCGCAATCGTCGAGCAGCTCCTTGCGTCCGGAGACATGCGCGAGCTCGACGCCGAAAAGTTGCGTGCACGCGCCCGAAGCGCTATTGATCCAGATTCGATCGTCCGCCAGGAGTGTCGCGAGGACGCGATAGCGCGCCGATGGGTCCGCTCCTTCGTCGGCAAGCCACTGATTCCCGCACGTCCCGTCGTAGCCATCGTAGAGCCCAAGACCCTTCTGGATCTCTGCAATGAATTTTGCCGAGGTCGCGGGGCTCGCCTCGTTATATTCTTCCTTGAGTTTGTCGCTCACCTCGGCCGCAGCGAGCGACCCGAGCAGCGCGTTCCCGGTCAACGGCCGGGCGGCGCGATCGATTCGTTTTCGCGATGTCGCGGTTTCACCCCAGACGGCCAGCAATTTTCCGCCTTTGTTGACGGCGTCCAGATCGATCGAAACGACAATTGAAGCGGGCGTCCATCCTGCCAGAAAATCCGTGGGCGGGCCGCCGCTGGTGTGCCGCCAGCGATCCATGATCTCCTGCGCCTTGGCTGCACTGAATTGCGGGCAGCCGGCGGCATCAACCGCTGTGCCCCTTTGCAGCGCATCGGCAGCGGTCAGGAATGCGTCGCGGGACCCTTTTACATTATTGAAAAACGGGTCGCCACGAAGCCCGGCAAAAACACGGAAGCGGCGATTTCTCCCCTGCAATCCTTGTTCTTTGCCGGGGTCGCCGACGGCCCGGTCCACTTGTCCAGCCTGGCAATCAATCTTGTTCATGGAGGTAAACCGGCACACGATGGCAGTCGTTGCTGTCGTTCTGCCGAACCATTTTCCGCTGTCGATATGAAAGGTATAGCGGAGTTTGTCCGAAAAGGTATGGCCGACGATGGTCATCACCAGGTTCAATTGCCGCCCGTCCGGCGAAGTCCAGGCATAGACATCGCCGATATCCGCACCGGGATCGGCTTTGACGCTCGGCGTGTCGAGATGGTCGGAGGCGCGGCCGTTGTCGATCCCGGCAACGGTGAGGATCAGGCCGGCCACAGCCAACACCAAGTACCGATAGAGAGGTCTGGTCGTTTTCATTTTTTTCTCATTCACCGCAAGAACTTGCGAAAGGTGGGAAGTAAACCGGAAAGCGGGGCTACGCCACTTTCCAGAGTCGCCGTGCCTCTTCGGCGACGATGTCCGGCCGCTCTTCCGGCCAAAAGAGCTTGCTCCCTTCGAGCCGCCGCACGCCTTGCGAATTGCCGAAGGTCTGATTCAGGTACTGCGGACTGTCAGGCGAAAAAATCGTGTCGCCCGTGCCCCATACGATGCGTGTCGGAATGGTGCTGCGCTTGAGCGCGGCAGCGATACCCAATAGAGGATTGTGTTCCAGTGCCAGAGCGTAGGCGTGCACCTGCGATTTGCGCCTGGGCGAGCTCACCAGCGGAGCAAAGTAGCAATCGATGGCTTCGTCGGTGGGATGTGCCGGATCGGCGTAACACATCCCGCCGATGCCTTGCGCGGACCTCGCGAGCGCTTTGTCCGCGAGCCATGGCACCAGCCATTTGTCGACGTACTGTCCCGATCTGGACATCTCGATGACAGGCAAAAGCGCGGGCGGGGGACTGTCATTTTGCGTATCGCAGTTGGTCAGGAGCAGGGTGCGCACGCGCTTGGGGTAGCGCAAGATAAAGAGCTGTGCGACCGCTCCGCCACTGTCGTTGGCAACGAGATCGACGGCCGCAATGGCAAGGTGATCCAGCAGTGCGGCGAGCATCTCGACCTGCGCATCGGGGCCTACGCTTTGGCCATCGGCGACTTCCGTGTAGCCCATGGCCAGGAAGTCCGGTGCAATACAGCGGCGATAGGCCGACAGGCGCTCGAACGCGCCGCGCCACTGAAAGCCATTCAATGGAAAACCGTGCAGAAACAACGCGGCGTCACCGCTTCCACGTTCTACATAAGCGATTCTGCCAAAGCGAGTCGCGGCAAATCGTCTGGTCGCATGGAATGCTGCGGCATTCAACTTTTCCTGGGGCCCGAGGTTCCAGGAAGATCTGTCGTCACCGACCATCGTGTCTACATCGGCCTTGCAACCGGCAAGCACTCTCAGCCCGAGCAGGGCCGCCCCTAGGTTGATGAATGCTCTCCTCCGCACTACGCCCCCCGCCACGCTCAGGACTTCGGCCTGCCGACGGCTTCGCGCAGCTTCTGCGCGCATTCTTCGCAGCAGACTTCGACCACCTCGTTACCGATTTTTACCTTGATCGCGCTGTCATCGAGCTTGTAGTCACAGGCCGCACAGGTTTTTTCCGCCATGATCTTTTCTCCTTGGTCGCCACGATATTGGGCAGGAGGATTGGACCACGCGGGGTTTTGCGGCGCTGTCGAAATCTTTAGCGATTTGCAGCTCGATACTGCAAGGTCGAATGCCTTGCGCCCATCTCAAAATTACTCGTCGTCCCGGCGAAAGCCGGGACCCAGTGTCTTACGTCACCCGTGCAACAAACGTCACTGGACCCCGGCCTTCGCCGGGGCGACAATTTTCAGGCAGGACTTAGTGACGAACGGCAGTACGCCGAAATGCTGCAGGCGATCGCCCGTAGGCTTGCCGAAACGCCGAGGTGAAGTGGCTGTGGCTGGAAAAGCCGAGCTCGGCCGCCAGCGCCGAGAGATCATCGTGCCGCGCAATCAAGTCCAGCGCACGCGCGAGGCGCAGCCGCAATTGATAGCGATACAAGGGGATGCCTTCCACCTTCTGGAATACCTGCGTCAGATACACCGGCGAGCCGCCGATTTCGGCTGCGATTTCGGCCAGCGTCCAGCGCCGACTGAGGTCGGAAGCGAGCAACACTTTTACGCGATCGGCCAAGCGGCGCTGCCCATAGTTGGCCACCGATTCGTGGGCGGTGCGCGGGCCCAGGCTGCGGCAGACGAGGGTCAGCAACAGGCTCTCGGCTTCCAGCGCTTCGACGGTGCCGTTTTCCAGGCCATGGCGGAGCAGGGCGGCCAGCGCCTGCGCGCGGGCGTCGATACGCAGGTGCTGGCGGCGGAATTCGAGTCTGTCCGGGCCGGTCAGGAGCGAGGCGGGTATCAATTCCTGAAAAACCGGCTCGGCCACGTCAATCACCAGGCTTTCGTCGCCGCCTTCCACCGGATGGCTGATTTGATAGCCCTCGTCTTCGTTGAAAAACAGCACGTGATTGGCGTCCGCCACCGCCTGGTCGTTGCCGAGGTGGCGCAGGTACACCCCGCGAAACGGGAACACCAGATGCGTCTTCGAGGCGCATTCCTCCGCGCTGCGGTGCCGGCAGGTGCCGTTGCAACGCACGACGCGCGCGCCGACGGTGTCGGACTGCAGCAAATGGGCGACTTGGAAATCGGACATGGAATAGCGACTTTACCGGAAAATCCGGCGTCCATGATTCGTCGCGAGAATTGATCCTTGCTTACTGTTCGTGTGGCGACGCGGTCCGGCTTGCACCGCCGCGCGACACGCGAAACGGGAGCGCCAGCAGGCGCAGCCATTGCCTGTCGTTGGGATAGGACTCGCGATCCCGAACGCCGAGTTCCTCCGGCAGCCGGCCGGGGTGATGTTCGAACGTGTCGAATAACTGATCCCAGATGGTGACGACCGCCGCATAGTTTTTTGCCTCCTGCGGATCGGCACTGTGGTGGTAGCGATGCAACTCGGTGCCCATGAAGAGGGTATTGAACCATCCGGCGCGAGCGTCAAAATTGAAATGGGAGACCAGTCCCTGGAAGCCGTTGAATACCGACGCCGCAAACACTCCCTCCGGCGAGAAACCTAGCGCCAATGAGGGCAGCATCAGGATCACGCGGACCAGGGCGCTATTGATGGGGTGGGCGGCGACGTGCATGAAGACATAGACCCGGTCGGGCAGGTGATGCAGCACATGAACTTTCCAAAGCCAGCGGCCAAGCGGTCCCTTGCCTTCGTGGCTGTAGCGATGCAGCCAATACCAGCAAAAGTCGGAAATCAGGATCGCCGCCACAGCCTCACCCCACCACGGTAACCCGTGCGCGGGGGCGAAGGAAGCGCTGCCGATACGTTGCGCGATCCAGGTAACGGCAAAGGTCGTAGCGGAAATGGCGGCACCATTGACGACCAGCATGGGCAAATCCCGAACCAGGAACGATTCCCGGGTCATGTTCCACTGCGGTCGCGCCGGCATCCATCGCTCCAAGCCAACCATGACGGCTATCAAGGAAAACAGGTAAACCGGGTACGCCTTTCCCAGTGTGCCCAGCACGCCGCCGACCTCGGCAAGGATGAACACCAGCGTCACGAGCAAGGCCATGGGGTAAAAAAGAACTTTCAACCAGTCGGCGCCGGTGGATAACTGCAATGCGGGGAAGGGCGTCTTGTCGATCGCTTTGTTCATGGCTATTCCACCGCAATGGCGATCGACTGCGCCTGGGCGCCGTGCGAGAAGCGGAGCTTTTCAAAGGAGGGCAGGCCCGCTGTCAGCGAAAGCCTGAATGCGTTGGAGAAGCCCAAAGACTCACTGGGCAGGCCGAGCCGGTTGTGGTCTATGACCCCGTTGTCGTTCGCGTCGTGAAAAACCACCACGGCATACTCCCCGGCCGGCAGCGCAGGGAACACGAAGGTGGCTTTGCCATCGCGTATCTCAGCCTTGATCTCCTGGTTTCCCCGCTTGAGGACATCGGCGCCTGGTACGAAGAGCTTTGCCACGGCATGACCGTTATTCGCAGCGAAGCCAGAGGCCTGCACGGTCAGTTGCCTGGCGGAAGGTTGAGCGCTGGCCGCGGCGCCGCCAAGGCCCAGCGAAGCCATCGCCACTGCCATGGCGAGAAAGGCGAGTTCGCCAGCGATGGGGCTGACGGGGGACTGGCTGGCCGGCGGCTGATTTTTTGCATACATGGACACTTCTCCGTTACTGAACATGTGTGCATAATCGGGGAACGTCATCGACCCGGGAAGCACGTCGCAAGCGTCGATGTCCGGTTCCATACAGATTCGACCTTTTTGTTCGGAAAGCCCAAGCCCATGAAGACGGCGGAGACGGATCGCAGGGTGGAGAAGACCAAGGTGGCGCTGCGCAACGCGCTACTGGAACACATGGCGCGGCAAAGCTGGGAGCAAATCAGCATCCAGGAGATTTGTGAGAGCGCCAACGTCGGCCGTTCGACGTTTTATATGCACTACCGCAGCAAGGAGGAGTTGCTCTCTGCGGGGCTCAACGACTTGCGGGATTTCCTGGCTGCACAAGACGATGCCTCTTCGGGAACGGCTTTCCCGTTTCTACGTGGGCTGCTGGATCACATTGCCGAGCAGCGCAAGGTGTTCAAGACCGCGATCGGCCGCCGCAGCGGCCACGGCGTCGCGCTCCGGTTCAAGGAAATGGTGTGCCAACTGGTGGAGATGGAACTCAAGAAACAACAGCACCCGGCGGCAATGCAACCATGGTTCGCCAGGTATTTGGCGGGCGGCATCGTCGAGGCGATGTCGTGGTGGGTGGATGCTACAAGGCCGCTTCCCATCCGGGAGATGGAAGGCAAACTTGATGAACTGGTGCAGGCGGCGTTGCGCGTCTGAATCGTATTCGAGGTTTTTGCGGCCCGATTTCGTTGCGCGGTATTGGGTTGAGTCCCGATAATCCTGCCTTAATACATCAAAAGTAATCTCGCATCGTGACGCCATCAAGGCGTGAAGGAAATTCGATGCGGACTGCGAAACGTGGCAGGGCGGTAAAGGTCGGCGTGGCGGCTCTGGTGCTCGCCGTGACGGTCGCTTCGTGCGGCGTGGCAGGACTTGCCGAAACGCGGAAGGTTGCCGCGCCCTTGGATCTGAGCGACACGCTGACGACTACACCCTGGCAGCGCTATGCAGGCTGGACACGTGTCGTGTGGGACAGGTACAACAATCTGGCGCATCGCGATCGCGCGCCCACGCCCGATCTCGCGGTTAGCGCGAACATCGGTGACATCGGCGGGGATGTGCAGAAGGGCCGCGAGCTCGCGTTTTCCCGCAGCCGTGGCGGCGGCTGTGTGGCCTGCCACGTCATGGGCAGCGCCACGCCGGAAACACCGGGAAACGTCGGTCTGGACTTGTCCACCATCGGCACGGCCGGGCGCAGCGACGCATATCTGTTCGACTATATTTACGATCCTCGTCGCATCAATCCTGTTTCCATAATGCCGCCGTGGGGGTCGCACGGACTCTATAGCGCCGATGAAATCCGCGACATAGTGGCTTTTTTAAAATCGCTCAAGACGCCGGCCGCGTTCAAGAGCGCGCTGGACGATCCGGCGCGTCGGACCAAACCCGTCGAAGACCGCGATGCACTCGATCCCTTTATCAATCCCGGCATTGAGCGGGTAGCGGCCGGAGAGGCGCGATTCAATTCTCCTGGACCCAATGGCAAGCAGTGTTCCAGTTGTCATGCACAGGCCAAGGCAGCTTTTGCGGATTGGGCGGCAACCATGCCGCAATGGGAGCCGCGACTCAGGAAAGTGCTGGGAGTGGAGGAATTCATTCTTCGTCACGCCAAGGCCACCACCGGTGCGAGCTATGCGATGGGCGGCGGCGAGAACGTCGATCTGTCGGTCTATCTGCATTTTCTGGCGCATGGCAAGCCGATCCGCGTCGATACGAGCAGTGCCCCGGCGCGCGAGGCGTTGCGGCTAGGTGAAGAGTTATATAACGCGAAAGTCGGGCAGCTCAATTTTTCCTGCGCCGACTGCCACAACGCCGACAAGGGCGCCAACAAGTGGATTCGCGGCCAATACCTTGGCGAAGTCAAAGGGCAGCTCGACCATTACCCGGCATGGCGCACCAGTCGCAATGAGGTGTGGGACATCCGCAAGCGCTTCCAGTGGTGCAACGTACAGATCCGGGCCAACGACCTGGCTCCCGATGCCGCCGAGTACGGCGCGCTGGAATTATTCCTGAAAACGCAAAGCCAGGGCCTGCCCCTAGCCGCGCCGAACATCCGCCATTGACCCACACCCAAGAGGCCGCATCGTGAAAAATGATCCCTTCAGCAAGAGCCGCCGCAATCTCGTCGTGCGCGGCATCGCACTAGCGGTATCGGCATGCGCCGCACCCTTTGTCGCCGGATTGGCGCACGCCACGCCACAGGGCGCGGCAGAATGGTTGCGCCGGCTGGAGACTGGAACACCAACACCAGGGCGAGTCAAAATCGACGCGCCGGAAATCTCCGAAAACGGCAATACGGTGCCGATCACGATTCGAATCGAAAGCCCGATGACGGAAGGCGACTTTGTGCAAGCCTTGCACGTCGTAGCGGACGGCAATCCCAGCCCGGGCGTCGCCTCCTTCCAATTCAGTCCGTCCAGCGGCCGCGCCGAAGTGAAGTTTCGCCTGCGCCTGGCGCAGAGCCAAACCATCGTCGCGGTGGCGCGCATGAACGACGGCACCGTCTGGAGCGCGACCCGCGACATCAAGGTGGCCCTGGGCGGCTGCGGTGGCTAAACAGATGAACCCAACAGGAGAGCGACATGGCAGGTGACATCAAGACGCGAGTGCGGATTCCGTCATCCATCAAGAAGGGCGACGTCATCGAGGTCAAGACCCTGGTGGAGCACGCCATGGAGTCCGGTCAGCGCAAGGACAGCGCGGGCAATCCGATTCCGCGCCGCATCATCCATTCGATGCGGGCCACTTTTGCCGGTCGCGAAGTATTCGCTGGACGTTTCGAGGCGGCGATTGCCGCCAATCCGTACATCGCCTTTTTTATGCGGGTTGAGGAGGCCGGCACACTGGACTTCGTCTGGAAAGACGACGACGGCTCGGAGTACAAAGCTTCACAGGCGGTCGTGCTGAACTGAAACGCCGCGTCGTAGCCTAGCCCGGAGTGGGGAATGTCAGGGTGAACAGCGCGCCGCCACCGGGATTCTCGGTGACGCCGACGCGGCCACCGTGGGATTGCATGATCTCGCGCACGATGGCGAGGCCTAGTCCGGCGCCGTCCCCCAGCCGTTCCTTGCCCCGCC
>CAZCKI010000074.1:0-10204 GCA_964498815.1 uncultured Burkholderiales bacterium | reverse complement strand
GCCGCGCGCGGCATCGACGTGCAGGGCATTTCGCACGTCATCAACTATGACCTGCCGCGCCAGGCCGAAGACTATGTGCATCGCATCGGCCGCACCGGCCGCGCCGGCAAGAACGGCATCGCCATTTCGCTTGCCAATGTGCGCGAGCACTTCCAGGTGAAGCTCATCGAGCGCTTTACCTCCCAGCTGATTCCGGTCACCACCATTCCGGGCCTGGAACCCAAGGCGCGCGTGTTCGACAAGCCTTTCCGCAAACCCGGTGGCGCACCGAGGAAGTTCGGTGGCAAACCCGGCCAAAGCAAGGAAGGCTGGACCAAGGCCGGCGCCTTCGCCGGCAAACGCGAAGGTTGGGGCGGCAAGCGCCGTACCGCCGCGTAAGCGACAAACGCGTCAATGAAAACGGCCACCCTCGGGTGGCCGTTTTCATTGGGCGCGACAAAATCAGCTGCCGCGAACTTTCAGGATTTTTTCGATATCCCGATCGATCTGCGCCAGATGCAAACGCGTCGGTGAATCGCCGCTGAGCGGCATCGCGTGGCGCGCGTCGCGCTGCAAATCCTTCAGCGCCTGCAGCGATGCCGGCCGCAGGTCGATCGACAGGCTGGTGAGGACGAAGGCGAACAGTTGGCCGAAGCTCTCGAATCGCTGCACCTCGCCGGAAAACGCCTTCAGCTGGTCGATATAGGTGCGCTGCAGTTGGCGCCGGTAGATGTCGATCTTCGGGTGGGCGGTACCGAGTTCGCTGAACACGCTCTTCTGCACCGTGGAGAGATACTGGGTAGCGGTCATGCCGCTGCCGGGCTTCAGGGTCTCGGCGTCTTCGAGCATGCGAAACCGCGGCGGGAACAGGATGTCTTCCAGCAACAGTCCCTGTGTGGTCACCATCGGCTGCGAGACGTTGAACACGGCGACCCGGTTGAGAAAGTCGGGCTTCACCAGCCACTTGGGTGTCTTCAATCCTTCGTCGAGCAGGTAGCGGATCGCCTCTCTTTGTTCGGCGGCACTGGTGCGCACAAAGGTATCGCCGCCGCGTCCACCCTGGTAACGCGTCTCGCGTACGCCGCCGATCAGCTTTACCACCGAGCTCAGGTAATCGTAGCGCTGCCACAATAGCGTGTTGTAAGTGGAGATCAGATCGGCATAGTCTTCACCGAGGCGTGTGGTGGCGGGAATCAGTTTGCTCGCGGCGCGTTCCAGCGAGGCCACCGACAGGCGGGTGGCCTGCACCCGTTCCTTGCCGATATTCTCCATCTGGATTTCCGGGTCGAAGAATTGCACGCCGTCTTCGCCGCCGAAACGCAGCAAGGGGTCGTCGATCTGTTTGGCCGCGACCAGATCGAGCTGAGAAATCTCCTCTTCCGCCGTCGATTTGCCCAGCGGCTTGTAGCCCCAGCCGATGGCGAAGCGGTCGTACGGTCCCAGCTTCGGCATAAATTCGGTCACACCGTCGCCCGGCTGCGCGACCGAGTTGTAACGGCCGTAGGACATGATCGAGGCGGTGGTGCCGTGCGTGCGGGTGAATTCCGGATCGCGCAACTGCTTGATCGTGTAGGCGGTGGCGGCGCGATGATTGTGTCGTAGTCCCAGCGCGTGGCCGACCTCGTGCGTGGCGGTCTCGCGCATCAGCGCACCCATCAATTCGTCGCTCAGCGGAAGATTGCCTACGCGCGGGTCGGCAGCACCGGCCTGGGCAAAATAGCTTTGCTCGGAATAACGCAGGATGTCGTGCCAGAAAATGATGTGCGCCGAAATCACTTCGCCCGAGCGCGGGTCGTACACCGAGGGCCCCATCGCGTTGGCCACCGGCTGCGCCACCCAGCGGATCACCGAGTAACGCGCATCCTCCGGGTCCCAGTTAGGGTCGTTGACCGGCGCGTCGCGCGCGACGATGGCGTCCTTGAAGCCGGCCGCTTCCAGCGCGGGACGCCAGTCCTCGATGCCCTGCTTCAAATAGCTGCGCCATTTCTCGGGCACTTCGGGCGCTATATAAAACACGATCGGCTTGATCGGGTCGGAGATTTCCGCTTGCGGATCGATTTTCTCCAGGCGATAGCGGGTGATGAAGCCGCGAAAGCGCACGCCGCTGCGCTCGCCGCCGTATTCCTGGAAACGCTCGTTGAAAAAACCTACGCGCGGATCGAAATAACGACCCTGCATGGGCTTTTCGGGCAGCGCCGCCAGCGACATGTGCAGCACCGCGCTGCGGCTGGGATTGCGCGTGAGGCCCGGCTGGAAGGGCTGGCCCGGTTGCGGCAACGGAATGGCGGCAAAGGTGATGGTCGAGCGGATTTCCACGTTCTGCGGAAACACCTTCACCTGGTTGATGAGGCTGCGCGATGCGTCGGCCGCACCGAGTCCGGACGGACCGAGGCTGCGCGCGTCGAGAAGATCGGGGGAATTGGTGAGCAACAGGCGCGAGGCGTCGATGACCGGCCATTTTTCCCGGGCAACGCGAGGCTTGTCGTTTGCCGCGTCGGCGTCCGGCAATTGGGTGGCGCCGGAGGTGTGCGATATCGTGCCGGGCATACCGTCCAGTGCCTTGCCCTCGGCTTCGGCCGCGTCGCGCGCGGACTTTTTTTCCTCCGGACGCAGCGCCAGCGATTGTTCGCTGCCTTCGGCTTCGATGTTGAACGACAGCAGGATAGGCGCGAGATCGACGGCATCGGTGGCCGCTTTCAATTCGTCGCTGCCGCGTTTGCGATACGACACCGCGCGCAGCAGGATGCGGTTGTCGACGCGCTCGAAGCGCAATACCTTGAAGCCGAGCGGCAGGCCGTTGAAAGCGGCGTCGCCACTGGCTTGCGCGACTTCTGCGGACCAGAACAGGTCGCGACCCAGCAGGCGCTCGGGGATTTCGAAGTAGTGGCGATCCTTGACCTTGTGATACAGCAGCAGCCCGCGCGAGGTCTTGGCATCCTTGGTGATGACGGTGTCGTAGCGGCGCGGCTCGCCTGGCGCGCCGAATCCGGGAGGGCCATTGCCGGCATTGGCGGTGGCGCCATTGTTGTTGACCGGCGCTGCCGGCGGCGGCGCGGTCGGTACGGCAGCGGGAGCCTTGACGACGGCCGCCGGCGCCGGCGTTGGCTGCGGCATCATGATGACGCAACTTGTCAGGAGCAGGCCTGCCAGCGACGCAAGGTTCAGGTTTACGAGACGGTGTACGCGATGCATGGATTGCTTCCTGTGGCGCACTCAATGTGGAGCGAATCATTGTATCCGTTTGCCGACGAAAACTTGAAATGCAGACGGTAACGATCGTGGCAAACTCACCAGTATGCGAACCTGGAACCTATTGCTTGCCACCTTGCTGATCATCTCTGGCCTGTCGACGGCTGAAGACGATACCGGCGGCCTCCGGCAATCCGCCGAGAAGGTCGGCGTTCTCGCCGCGCGCGATCTTTTGAGCCGCAAAGACTATCTGCAGTACCACAGCGATCAATTTGACGGCGTTCACTACGCCGAAGCTGCCGCGGGAATAGGCGCATTGCGGTTTCTGGCCGAAGGTTCACAGGTGAAATTGCAGGCGGCGATATTGCAGCGCTACGCCGCCGTGCCGGGAACTGCAAACCTGATCGCGGCCCGACACGTCGATGCCGCCGTCTGGGGTGTATTGCCCTTGCAGAAATATCTCCTGTCGGGCGCGCGTGCTGACTTGCAGGAGGGGCTCGCCCTTGCCGACGCACAATGGGACCATCCCTTGTCGAATGGACTGTCGCCGCAGACCCGATTCTGGATCGATGATGTCTGGATGATGGGCGCCTTGCAGGTACAGGCTTTTCGCGCGACCGGAACCCCCTTGTATCTCGACCGCGCGGCGCTTGAGGTTTCGGCCTATCTGGAAAGACTGCAACAGCCAAATGGCCTATTCCATCACGGACCCGACGCGCCGTTCTATTGGGGCCGGGGCAACGGTTGGGTCGCCGCGGGATTGGCGGAGCTATTGAGCGAACTGCCGCCCGCGCATCCAAGGCGGGCATCGATAGAGGCGGCATTCGTCAGGATGATGGAAGCATTGGTGAAATATCAGTCCGATACGGGAATGTGGCGCCAATTGATCGATCGTGCCGACGCCTGGGAGGAAAGCTCGGCCACCGCGATGTTCGGCTTTGCACTCGCATTGGGAGTGGAGAAGAAAATTCTGAAAGGTGAGCAATTCCGCGCGTCCTACCGGAAAGCCTGGCGCGCACTTGCCGCCAGAGTCGACGACCGGGGAATCCTGCGCGACATCTGTGTGGGGACCGGGCAGAGTCGCGACCTTGCCTATTACCTGGGCCGGCCTGTGGTCGCGGGCGACCTGCACGGGCAAGCGCCACTGTTGTGGTTCGCTCAGCAGGTGGTTAGATTGGAAAAGTAGTTGCGCCGGTGTAATCGCCGGACGAGCCCGTGCTTAGCGGGCGACCGCCGAAAGCGGCAGCACGGTGGTGTATTTGATTTGTTCCAGCGAAACCTCCGACTTGGTACTGACCACTTCGAAGTGTTCCACCAGCCTTGCCAGCAGGAAGCGCGAAAACGCCTGCAGGTCGGTGGCGACCACCTTCAGCAAGTAATCGGCTTCACCGGTGACGGTGTGACACTCGAGGATTTCCGGGATGGCCGCCACCACCGACTTGAATTTGTTGAGGTCCTTGATCTGCCCGCTCTTCAGTGTGACGCTGACAAAGGCCGTCACCGACAGGCCGATTGCGCGCGGCTCCAGCAGCGCCACGTACTTTGAGATGACACCGGACTCCTCCAGTTTTCGCACGCGCCGGAAACACTGCGGCGCCGACAGGTGCACCGCCTCGGAGAGATCCTGGTGGGAAGTGCGGGCATCCTTTTGCAAATGGTCGAGGATGCGGGCGTCGATTTTGTCCATATTCACCCTTATGCAAGGAAATTACGAAAAAGTTATCAATTACGCACGAAAATATCACAATCTCGCCATTATCGCGCAATAAGGAAATAGTATTGTGTCCCTTCGCGGCTACAATGAATTTCGATTCCGTATCCGTAGTGAGCAGGCACCTCATGCAAAACCTCAGTTTTCCCATCGCCCTGGAAGCCCAGTATTCCGCCCACAATTACCACTCGCTGCCGGTGGTGCTGGCGCGTGGCGAAGGCGTGCATTTGTGGGACGAGGCAGGCAGGCGCTACTTCGACATGATGTCGGCCTACTCGGCGGTAAGCTTCGGCCACGCCCACCCGGCGTTGCTCGCGGTGCTGATCGAGCAGGCCAAGACGCTGGCGGTGACGTCGCGGGCGTTTCACACCGATCAACTCGGTCCGTTCCTGCGCGCGCTGGTCGAGACCACCGGACTTCGTGGCTACCAGGCCTTGCCGATGAATACCGGCACCGAGGCGGTCGAGACGGCATTGAAGGCCGCGCGCAAATGGGGCCACAAGGTGAAGGGTATCGAGGCGGACTGCGCCGAGATCATCGTCTGCACCGGCAACTTCGCCGGCCGCAGCACTACGGTGGTGAGCTTTTCCACCGAGGCGCAGTACCGCGACGGCTTCGGTCCGTTTACGCCCGGCTTCGTGCAGGTGCCGTTCGGCGATGCCGAGGCACTCGAATACGCGATCACGCCCAACACGGCAGCCTTCCTGGTTGAACCGGTGCAGGGCGAGGCTGGCATCATCGTGCCGCCGGCGGGTTATCTCGCGCGCTGCGCGGAAATCTGCGCGCGCCACAATGTACTGCTGATATGCGATGAAGTGCAAACCGGACTGGGCCGCACCGGCAAAGTGCTGGCGTGCCAGCACGAAGACGTAAAGCCGGACGGCGTGATTCTCGGCAAGGCGCTGGGTGGCGGGCTGCTGCCGGTATCGGCCTTTGTCGCGCGCGCCGATGTGATGGCGGTATTCCGTCCTGGCGACCACGGCTCCACCTTCGGTGGCAACCCGCTCGCCTGCGCGGTCGGCAAGGCGGCGCTCGAATTGCTGATGGCGGACCGGCTGCCCGAACGCGCGGCGTTGCTTGGTGAGGAGTTGATCGCAGAGTTGCGCGACATCGACAGCCCGCTCATCCAGGAAGTGCGCGGCAAGGGCTTGATGATCGGCGTGGAAATCAACCCGGACTATGCGAGCGCGCGCGAGGTCTGCGAAAAGCTGCTGGAATTCGGCGTACTTTCCAAAGACACGCACGGCACCGTGGTCCGCTTCGCTCCGCCGCTCACCATTACCGCGGCAGAAATCCGCGAGGCGATGGGATTGGTGAGAGCAGCATTTACGGCGTTGCAAAATGAGCGCATGAAAAAAGTCGCCTGACCATTCCCGCCGCGACACATCGTCACGTCCGGCACAGACGGTAACAACCCATACCGCGGAATCCAGCCATCATCCGGGTTGCGGCCCGGCCGCTCAATCGAGAGGTGGATGGCAATGAGGACAATCGCAGTTTGGATCGGGCTGTTGGCCGTCGCCTGCGCGGGCGCCGCGACCGCCGGTGAAAAAGCCAGGGCGCTGAATCTCGAGACGATCGGCAATGCGCGGGCGTGGAAAGTCTATAACACCGAAGCCAATGCCGTGGAGTTCAAGGGCAAGAGCGCGGCCTATTTGCGGGCGACCGGCGATTCGGCCAATGGCAGCTACGGATTGGCGCTGCCGATCGGCCTGGAATTTGAAACCGGCGCAATCGAACTTGATTTGCGGGGGAAAAGCGAGCGGGGCAGGAGCTTCCTCGGCGTAGCTTTCAACGTGACCGACGATCACGCCTTCGAAGTGATCTATTTCCGGCCCTTCAATTTCAAGGCCGACGAACCTTTCCGGAGACGAGCGGTCCAGTACATTTCAGCACCCGGCAACGGCTGGGAAGTGCTCCGCAAAAATTTCCCCGGGAAATTCGAAAACGCAGTCAACCCGGTGCCCGATCCGGACGACTGGTTTCACGCGCGTATTGAAGTCAGCGACAAGCAGGTGCGCGTTTTCGTCGGTCATGCCAAGACGCCGAGCCTGGTCGTCGATCGCATTGCCGAAAACCGGAAAAAGAGACCGATGGGGCTGTTCGTCGATTCGGCGGATGGCTACTACCGGAACGTCAAGGTCATTCAGGGCATGTGACGGGCCGGGCCCGACTGACTGTAAGGCGCCGCCCCGCATACATTGGATGTAGTCGGCCTAGGCGGCAGCAGCTGCGTCGGTTCGGCGACGGCGGCTCACCACACCCGCTGTGACCAAGGTGAACAACAGTCCCACCGGCAGCGGCTCCAGGAAGGTGATGGCAACGTTGATCAAAGGATTCTTGTAAAGCTCCTTGAACTGTTGCATTTCCTTCAGCTGTTCGGCGATTTTCGCTTCGCTGGCGCCGGACTTCTTGACGTTTTCCACCATCGCGGCGGAGTACTTCTCGACGAAGTCGGGGGCGAATTTGTAGTAGATCACCTGCCAGGTGGCGACGTAGCAGGCGCTGGCGATGAAGGTGATGGTAATCCCCACCACAAAGGCGCGGCCGAAGCCAATGCTGCCGCCGGCTACGTTATCGCGGTAGGAACGCACGCCGAAATACACCATCAGGAAGGCCAGCACCATGGTGGTGTAGCCAATCACTTCGCCGGCGCCGAAGCCGATCTTGTCCATGAACGGCAGGGTCAACAACATCATTGCCGACAACATAGCGCCGGCAATCAATCCGAAAGTTAGGACGATCTTTTGCATGGAAGCTCCCTTGGGTTAAGAACGGCCCGACTGTAGCCGCAGGGTCCGCGAGCGCGCATCACCCGAAGGGATGATTTTGCGCGATTTTGGCGAAAATCATCCAAAAGTCGCAGGAGAGCTAGGGAATCAGCCGCAATTCTTTGCCCAGTTGTACCGCCTGGGTACGGCGGCGGGCGCCCAGCTTGTCGAAGACGCGGCTGGAATGGGTCTTCACGGTGTTTTCGCTGACGAACAGGCGTGCGCCGATCTCCTTGTTGCTGAGGCCGGCCGCGATCAGTTCCAGGATCTCGAGTTCGCGCGGCGTGATGCCGAGCGCATCGACCTTGGCCTGGTCGCGCACGAAATCGGCCGGCGCCGCTACCAGCACCTCGCGCACCACCACCGTTTCACGGCGGCGGGTGATGCGAAGTCCCAGCCAGATGCCGAAGCAGGCGAACACGGCCGCCACGATGCCGCCGTAAATTTCCACCGAATGCTCCACCACCAGCCACCGGTACTCGATGAACTTGAGCCCGGCGATCAGGACGCCGCCGAGGAGGCCGTAGAGGAGTACGTGTTTGCGCATGGCCCTAGCTTTGCCGGCTATCGAATCGCGAGCGATGACAGCAGTTCCGCCAGCGGTGCGGCGCTCGGCCGCTCCATGCCGGTCTTCGACAGGTGGATGTCGAACCACACTCCGTCGACATAACCGGCCGCCAGCACATGGACCTGCTTAACCGGCGCGCCCTTGGGTTGATCCAGATAAAACTGGATCGCCTTCAGGTTGCCGGCCTCGACGGGCTTGCTGTCTTTCGCCTCCTTGTAGCTTGGGTTTTTCAACGCTTCCGTCAGGCAGTCGGTGGCGTTCTGGCAAGCCTTCGACCGTTCGATATAGACCGACAGGAAAATCTCAGACTTTTCGCTGCCCAGCATGTAATAGAACGCGGGCCCCGCCTCGCGGCGCTGTTCGCGAATGATGATCCAGTCGCCGCGCGGGAAACTCAGCTGCGGCGTGCCGGCGCCCAGCGACAAGGCGCGTTCCTTCGGGCTGTCGGTGACGTCGGCGTGCGAGTGCGATGCGGCAACGATCAGCGGGACAAACAGGGCAATCCAATGGGTGAGCTTCATGATGGTATGGGATCACTTCTCAATTGGTAGGGTTGGGCCGGCGAGCGCCATTCAACCGGCCTGTTCGATTGCCCAACGGGCGATCGCATCGATCATGCCGCTAGCTTCGCCCAGCGAGGGCAACACGCGGATTGCCACGCCATGCCGTTGAGCCGCGGCTTCGGCCAGTGCCGGTAAATCATTTTTGACGTGGCCGCCAGGGGCGAGAAACAGCGGCGCTACCGTAACTTCGGTCGCACCGGCTGCCGTCAGTTGCGCGATGCCTTCGGCAAACGAGGGAGCCATCCGCTCCAGATAGGCGAGCGCCACCGGCATGCCGGGGCGTGACCGTGCCACGACATCGCGAATGCGCTCAAACGGCAGCGCCCAGCCGGGGTCGCTGGAGCCGTGGGCGAATAGCAGCAAAGCGGGTTTGCTCATGTTTCGCATCATAGCCTGCCGCCGATGGCACGGCGATTGCTGTAGCAAGGGTGATGAACCGACGCACTTCGCCTCCACCGCCGAAGTCCGCCAGCCTCAAGATCGTATTGGTGGACGACGACCCCGATCGCGCCGCCAGCGTGCGAGGCGCCTTGGCGCGCGGCGATTGCGAGGTGGTCTCACTGCTGGCGACGCCCATCGAACTGTATCGCGCGGTGGCGGAATTGAAGCCGGACGTGATCATCATTTCCTCGGAGTCGCCCTCCCGCGACGCGATCGAACATATCGCCCTGCTCAACCGCGAAGCACCGCGGCCGGTGGTGATGTTCTCGGGTGACCGCAGCAGCGATACCATCCGCGCCGCTATCCGCGCAGGCGTTTCCGCCTATGTGGTGGACGGGCTGGCCGTGGAGCGCCTGATGCCGATCCTGGAAGTGGCGGTGGAACGCTTCGAGGCCGAGCAGGCGCTGCGCGAGGAACTGAGCCACACGAGGACCCAACTCGCCGAGCGCAAAACGATCGAGCGCGCCAAAGGCATCGTCATGAAGCAAAAGCAACTCGACGAAGAAGCCGCCTTTCAGGAATTGAGAAGATTCGCGATGGACAAGGGCATCAAGATGGCCGAGGCCGCGCAGCAGGTGATTGAGCTGGCCAAAACCTACGGCTGACGCGGAGAGGCATCGCGAGGTGCCTTGCTGCTGCGAGCGCTGATTTGGTGCATTGCACAAATCGAGCGCACCGTCTTGGCCCGGCATGTGGAACGCCGGTACGCGCCGGGCTGGCTCGCGCAAAACCCTTGTTCCATACCGATCAAGTAGTTACGCACCATTGAGATAGTTGGCACCGTAATTGCAAAGGTACAGGGGTAAGGGGTACGTAGCCCTACGCGGACAATGGCGTCCGAATCGAGGTGAGTTGGCAAAACTCGCCCACCGGTTCGGACGCTTTTCTTTTTGCGACACAAAAGAAAGGGAATCGGGGAATGAAACATGAAAAGAATTCTTTGCCTGTCGTCACCACGACGGAAAACGACGAGCGACGGCGC
>CAZCKI010000073.1:0-10208 GCA_964498815.1 uncultured Burkholderiales bacterium | reverse complement strand
GCCCGCGCCAGCCGGCGCTGTTCACGCACGACGAAGTCATCACCCTGTTCCACGAATTCGGCCACGGCCTGCACCAGCTTTTGACCGAGGTCGATGAATTGAACGTATCCGGAATTAACGGCGTCGAGTGGGATGCGGTGGAGCTGCCGAGCCAGTTCATGGAGAATTTTTGCTGGGAGTGGGACGTGCTGAAGCACATGACCCGGCACATAGCCACCGGCGAGCCCTTGCCGCGCGCCTTGTTCGACAAGATGCTGGCAGCCAAGAATTTCCAGGCCGGCATGCAATTCGTACGGCAACTCGAATACGCGCTGTTCGACATGCAACTGCACACCGGCTTCGATGCGCTGTGCGACAGCGTGCTGGACCTGATCGCGAAGGTCCGTGCGCAGGTGGCGGTGGTTCCCTATCCGGCATTCAACCGCATGCCGCACTCCTTCGGCCACGTGTTCGGTGGTGGCTACGCGGCCGGCTACTATAGTTACAAGTGGGCGGAGGTGTTGTCGGCGGATGCCTACGCCGCCTTCGAGGAAACCGGTGTGCTCAATCCGGAAACCGGCGCGCGTTTCCGGCGCGAGGTGTTGAGCCGTGGCGGCAGCCGCCCGGCGCTCGATTCCTTCATCGCCTTCCGCGGTCGCAAACCCGAGATCGAGCCCTTGTTGCGGCATAATGGAATGAAGCTGGCAGCCTGAGGAGGTTTCCCATGAAATCGATTGCGCGTGTTTCGTTTACAGCGTTGTTCATTGCATTGTTCGCTACCGTTGCCCTGGCCGAAGGGCTCTACCGCTGGGTCGACAAGGATGGCGTGGTGCATTACACCGATACGCCTCCCCCGGACGACGCCAAGAAGGTGGAACGCAAGAACCTGAGCGACGGCGGCAGCGGCGACGATCAGATGCCGTATGCGGTGAAAGTCGCCAAGGAAAGGAATCCGGTCACGTTGTACGTGACCGACTGCCCGGAAGGATGCGCCCCGGCGCGGGCGCTGCTCGCCAAGCGCGGCATTCCGTACACGGAAAAAAATCCCCTTACTGACGCGGAAGTCGCCAAGTCCTTGCGCGCGCTGGTCGGCAGCCTCAGTGTGCCGACCATCGTGATTGGCACGACGCCGATCAAGGGCTACGAGGAAGCGAGCTGGCAGGCGGCACTGGACGGCGCCGGTTATCCGCGCACCAACCCGTTCCTGCGCCCGCCCGCACCGGTCAAGGACCCGTCCGCCGCGACTCCGCCGGCTCCGGCACCTGCGCCGAATTCCTGAGGCCGCGCTGAATTGAAGCTCGCCACATGGAATGTGAATTCGCTCAACGTGCGGCTGCCGCACGTGCTCGACTGGCTGAAAGCGCAGCAGCCGGATGCCCTGTGCCTGCAAGAGCTGAAGATGGAGGACGCCAAGTTTCCACGCGAAGCGTTCGATGCGATCGGCTACCAGGCCGCCTTCAGCGGGCAGAAGACCTATAACGGCGTCGCGATACTCACGCGCGAGCGGCCCGACGATGTGGTGGCCGGCATGCCCGGTTACGCCGACGAACAAAAGCGCGTGATCGCCGTCACACTGGGCGGTGTTCGCGTCATCTGCGTCTATATTCCCAACGGCCAGAGCGTCGATTCGGAAAAGTACGTGTACAAACTTGCCTGGCTCGCCGAGCTGGAAAAATTCGTCGCCGCCGAAATCGCGCGCTACGGGCAGGTGGCCCTGCTGGGCGATTACAACATCGCGCCGGAAGATCGCGATGTGCACGATCCGGCCGCGTGGACCGGCCTGGTGTTGTGCAGCGAGCCGGAACGCGCCGCCTTTGCACGCCTGACGGCGCTGGGCCTCAGCGACAGCTTCCGGCAATTCGAGCAGGCGGACAAAAGCTATACCTGGTGGGACTACCGCATGAACGGCTTCAAGCGCAATCTCGGTTTGCGCATCGACCACATCCTGCTCACCGCCGACCTGGCCGCGCGCTGCCGGGCGGTGGCAATCGACCTGGAGCCCCGTCGCCTGGAACGACCGTCGGACCATGCGCCGGTCATTGCCACATTGGCATAGAGGTGTGGTGCCGGCGTGTTGGCCGCTTCGGCATGGCTGCCGGCGGCCTGCATCGCTGCTGACGCCATGAACGACAGTGCTCGTTTTGCTATCGTCGAACAACCTGACCAGGCGCTGGCGCGCTATCGCATCCTCGATACGGCGCCCGAGCCGGTGTTCGACGACCTGGCCCGCCGCGCCGCCGCCGTATTCGGCGCCGAGCGGGCGGCCATTTCGTTTTTTGCCGGCGACAGCTCGTCGGGAGTGCGCGAATGGTTCAAGGCGCGCATCGAGTTCGCGCAGTCCACGCTTTCCTGCGAGCAGAGTTTTTTCCTGCCGCTGCGCAATCGGCCAGGCGATCTGCCGCGCGTGTTCGCTATCACCGATACGCTCGCCAACAAGGAAACGCGCGACCACGCGCTGGTGACGGGCCCGCCCTACGTGGCGAGTTACGCGGGTGCTGCCATCGTGTCGCGCGACCAGCGCTGCATCGGCGTGCTGTCGGTGTTCGGTAGCGCCGCGCAGGACATCGGCCGTCAGGAACTGCAGGCGCTGGCCAATCTGGCGGCGCTGGTGGCGGCGCGACTGGAAGCCCGCGCCGAAGCGCGCCGCGAGCGGCCGCAGCCGGTCGTCGGCGCCGACAGCCGCGCACCGGCGGATGAGCTGCAACGCGCCGCCCACGCGCTCGAGGAAGAAATCGCGACGCGCCACGGCGTGGAGGAAATCCTGCGCCAGGAGCAGGCGTTTTTCGATGGCGCGACCGAGGTCTTGCCGGGCGCCTTCTATTTGTTCGACGCCGACGGACGGCTGTTGCGGTGGAACCAGAGTTTTCTTGCCAACAGCGGCGTGACCGCGGTGGACCTGGCCGGCATGCGCGCGCTCGATTTCGTGGCGGACGCCGATCGCGCGATGGCGGCCGATGCCATCCGCCGGATTTTCGAGCACGGCGATGCGGTGACGATCGAGGCCGGCATGCGGCATCGCAACGGCGACATCACGCCGCACCGCTTCGAGGGCCGGGCGCTGGACGTGGCGGGCCGCCGTTATTGCCTGGGCCTCGCGCGCGATCTATCCGAGCGCCGGCAGGCCGAAAGCGAATTGCGCGCCGCCAAGGAGCGTCTCGATCTGGCGCTGGCCGGCTCCAACCTCGCCATGTGGGACTGGGATCTGGTGACCAACACGGTCTATTTCAACCCGGGCTGGGCGGAGATGATCGGAGCAGTGCCGCGCGAAGCCGAGTTTCGCGGCGAGGAAGTGCTGTCCTGGAACCATCCCGAGGACAGCGGCCGTTTCCGCGACATGCTGGTCCGCACCATCAAGGGCGAGGCCAACGAATTGCAGTGCGAGTACCGGATCCCCGATTCGCACGGAGAGTGGATCTGGATCAGCACGCTCGGCAAGGTCACCGAGCGCGAAGAGAGCGGCCGCGCGCGTCGCATGACCGGCACCAGCGCCAATATCACCAAGCGCAAGCAGGCCGAAGAAAAGGTCGAGTTCCTGGCCACCCGCGACCCCTTGACCGGTTTGCCGAACCGCATGTTGATGAACGACCGCCTCGAACAGGGCATCGCCAACGCCGCGCGCAAGGGCGCGCAGCTCGCCTTCATGTTCATCGACCTGGATCGTTTTAAGACCATCAACGATTCTCTGGGTCACGACGTCGGCGATGAGCTGTTGAAGCGGGTGGCCGCGCGCCTGTCGGCCTGCGTGCGCACCAGCGACACGGTGGCGCGCCTCGGCGGCGACGAGTTCGCGGTGATCCTGGAAAACCTGCCCAACGACGGCCACGAGGGCGCGCAAAACGTCGCCGAAAAAATGGTCGCCTCGATGGCCTCGCCTGTGATGATCAACGGCCATCATTTGAATACTTCCTGCTCGATCGGCATCGGCGTGTTTCCGATCGACGGACGCGATGCGCAAACGCTGATGAAACACGCCGACGTGGCCATGTACGACGCCAAGGCCAAGGGCCGCAACAACTACCAGTTCTTTTCGCACGAGATGAACGCGCGCGCGCAGGAGCGGCTCGCCATCGAAAACTTCCTGCGCCTCGCGGTGCGCCGCGACGAGCTGGTGCTGCACTACCAGCCGCGGGTGGCCTTTGCCACCGGCGCCATCACCGGCGTGGAAGCGCTGGTACGCTGGAATCACCCGCGCCGCGGCCTGCTGATGCCGGACAAGTTCATCGGTGTGGCCGAGGACTCCGGCATGATCGTGCCGATCGGCGAATGGGTGATGGAAAAAGCGTTTATGCAGGTCGCCGAATGGCAGCGCAAATCGGGCCGCGACCTGAAAATCGCCGTCAATCTATCGCGCGCGCAGATCTTCGACGGCGAACGGCTGTTGCGCGCGCTCGATGCGGCCATCAAGGGTTCGGGTCTCGACCCGCGCGGCGTCGAAATGGAGCTGACCGAGACGATGTTGCTCAAAAGCGGCGACGACACCGGGGCGCTGCTGGCGCGGTTGGGCGCGATGGGTATCGGGCTCGCCATCGACGACTTCGGCACCGGCTATTCCTCGCTATCGTATTTGAAACAGCTGCCGGTCGATTCGATCAAGGTCGATTCATCTTTCGTGCGCGACATCGGTGTCGACAGCAACGACGAAGCGATCGTGCGCGCCATCATTGCGATGACGCATTCGCTGAAGCTGAACGTGATCGCAGAAGGGGTCGAGCGCGAGGAGCAATACCGGGTGCTGCGCGACCTGGAATGCGACGAATATCAGGGGTTCTTCTTTTCGCAGCCGTTGCCGGCCGCTGAGTTCGAGGCAAAGTTCCTCGATACCTGAACGCTATTTCGACGAACTCCCGGTGCGGCGCAGGTTCCAGGCGTCCACGGCCAGGCAGCGCACCCAGAGGTTGACGGCGTCGGGCTGGTTCGGCAGGCGGTGTTTTTTGCGAAACCGCTCCAGCATCTGGATCTGGATATCGGACAGGCAGTTGCGGCCGTCGGCGTCGCGGCCGAGCAGCGGCAGTTCGGCGGTCATGGTGGCGCCGCAGGGGCAATCGACCACGCCGGTGAGTCCGCCGCTCACGTAGGCGGAAATGTCGGTGTCTCCGCAAAACGGACAGGGTTTCAGTTCTACGACGCTGAGGTCGTCCTGGTCGAAAATGCTTGCCATATCATTGCCCCGCTGGTGTACCCCGCCCCGTCGAACATTCCGGCCGGGAATTGCGCCAGATCAGTTTCGCGAACGTATCTCGGAGGATAGTAGTGCCATTCTAGCGGAACCTCGGCCTGCGCTGCCGCTTTCCTGTTGCCGAATGGACCGCGCTACACTGCCTGATCGACGCCTTTTTGCAACCAAACGCTGTGCCAACCCGGTCAACCGACGTCCCATGAGAATTGCCCTGTTGAGCGACATCCACGGTAACCAGCAAGCCTTGCAGGCCTGCCTGGACGATGCCGGTCGGCAGAGCGTGGACCGCTACGCCTTCCTTGGCGACCTGGCCGGTTACGGAGCCGACCCGCACCGCGTCATCGATACCGTCCAGGAGTACGTGGCGCGGGGCGCGGTGGCGGTGCGCGGCAACCACGACCAGGCCTGCTACGGCGACACCTCGTACCTGAACGAAATGGCGCGCACCGCCATCGAATACGGCAAGACCGTGCTGCAGCCGGCGCACCTCGATTTCCTGAAAAGCCTGCCGCTCATCGTGCGCGATGCGACCTGCTGCTTTGTGCACGCCTCGGCCGCCTCGCCGCAAAAATACCCGTATGTGGATAGTCCGACCGCCGCCCAGCAGTGCGCGGTGGCGGCCGAGCTTCCGCATACCTTTTGCGGGCATGTGCACGAGCAGCGCTTGTACTTTGCCGCGCAGCCGGGGCAAATGCGCCTGTTTCGGCCGACCGCCGGGATTGCCGTACCGCTGCCCGCGCACCGCCAATGGGTGGTGCTGATCGGCTCGGTCGGGCAGCCTCGCGACAACAATCCGAGTGCGGCGTACGCGCTGTTCGACAGTTCGCGGAATTCGATCACTTTCTGCCGCGTGCCCTACGATCACCGCGCCGCCGCCGCGCGGATTCGCGAAGTCGGCATGCCGGAGTCGATTGCCATGCGGGTGGAAAGTGGCTACTGATACCGAGACCATCCTCAGCCTGCAGCCGGGCATGCTGATCGACGGCTTCCGCCTCGGCGAGCGCATCAAGGCGGGCGGTACCGCGCACCTGTTCCAGGTGACGCCGGCTGACGGTGTCGAGCGCGGTTTTCCGCTGGTGATGAAGGTGCCGCGCGTGGGTCACGACCAGCCGGCCGAAAGCATCATCGGCTTCGAAACCGAGGCGATGATCCTGCCCGCCTTGCACGGGCCGCACGTGGCGCGCTTCGTGGCGGCGGGCGACCTGGCGGCAACGCCGCACCTGACCATGGAGTGGGTGGAGGGCGAAAGCCTGGCCCATTACGCTGCGCGCGCGCCGTTGCTGGTGACCGAAGTGGCGAACCTCGGCGCGGCGCTGGCCGACGCGGTGCACGCCTTGCACCAGCAGAACGCCATACATCACGACCTGAAGCCGGACAACGTGATCGTGCGCGCCGACGGCAGCACGGTGCTGCTCGACTTCGGTTTTGCCCACCACGCGCATTTCCCCGACCTGCTCGCCGAGGAGCGGCAGTTCGCGGCCGGGTCGGCGCCGTATATTTCACCCGAGCAGCTGAACGGTTCGCGCGCCGATCCGCGCGGCGACCTGTTTGCCTTGGGGGTGATTCTGTACGAGCTCGCCACCGGCAAACTGCCGTTCGGCGTGCCCGATACGCTGAATGCGATGAAGAATCGCCTGTGGGCTTCGCCCGTGCCGCCACGCGTGCACGCGGCCAGTATTCCGCCGTGGCTGCAGGAAGTGATCCTGCGCTGCCTGGAGCCCGATCCGACGGCGCGCTACCAGACCGCCGCGCATATCGCCTTCGACCTGCGCCACCCCGAGCAGGTGCTGCTGACGCCGCGCGCCACCCGCAGCGAAGCGCCGGGCTTTCTGACGCAGCTGCGATTGTGGTGGCGCACCCGCGACGAGCGGCGCACGCTCACCCGCAAGCCGCAGGTGCACGTAAGCCAGTCGCCGGTGATCATGGTGGCGGTCGATACCTCGCACCCGGACGACGAGCGTCATCCGCCCCTGCAGTGGACGGCGCGGCAATTGGCGCTGCTCAATCTCGAATTCCGCATGATCTGCGTGTCGGCGATTCGCGCCGCGTCGATCGGCGAGGCCGGCGGAGTGGCCGACACCTCTTCCGGATTGCAGCTTACCCACAAGGCACGGCTGCGCAACTGGGTCGAGCCACTGGGCCTGCCGCCGCAGCGGATTTCGCTGCACGTGATCGAATCCGCCGATCCGGCGGCGACGCTGTTGCAGTTCGCACGCAGCAACAATGTCGATTTGATCGTCATCGGCGCGCCGGGCCCAAGCGATGCGGCGCTGGCGTGGTGGCGCTCCACCGCTTCCACGGTGACGGCCAACGCGCATTGCAGCGTACACGTGGTGCGCGTGCCGACGCGGCCACGCGAAGCCTGGGAAGCCAAGGACCCGCCGGCCGAAAGTGATTAGCCGGCGTCCTGGCTCGCGAGATGGAAGATCGCGAGCTTGCCGAATAGGTTGGGCAACACCCGCACCTGCGTGCCGTCCGACATCACCAGCCGCTCGCGGACTGCGATGGCGTGATCGGCGCAGAACTTTTCGAAGTCCCGCACCGTGCAGAGGTGGATATTGGGCGTGTCGAACCACTGGTATGGCAGGTCCTTCGAGACCGGCATGTGCCCGCCGAGGGCAATCTGCAAACGGTGCGGCCAGTAACCGAAGTTGGGGAAGGTGACGATCGCTTCGCGCCCCACCCGCAGCATTTCGGCGACCACCTTTTCGGTGCGGCGCATTGCCTGCAGCGTCTGCGACAGGATCACGTAGTCGAAGGAGGCGTCCTCGATTTCCTTGAGGCCCGCTTCGAGGTTCGACTGGATCACGTTGACGCCATTGTCGATGCAGGCGAGCAGGTTGGCATCGTCGTTTTCGATGCCGTAGCCGCTGATGTCGCGATGCAACTGCAGGTAGGCGAGCAGGGAGCCATCGCCGCAGCCGAGATCCAGCACGCGCGCACCCGGGCGAATCCAGCCGGCGATGACTTCGAAGTCGGCGCGGGTGATCATTCGCTTCCTCCCACCATGGCTCCGGCGATCTGCGCAAAATATTTCCGCACCACGCCGTGATACTGCGGATGGTCGAGCAGGAAGGCATCGTGGCCGTGCGGGGCGTCGATCTCGGCGTAGGTCACGGCCTTGCGTTCGTCCAGCAGCGCCTTGACGATCTCGCGCGAACGCGCTGGTGAAAAGCGCCAGTCGGTGGTGAACGAGATCACCAGGAACTTGGCGGTCGCCGGCGCCAGCGCACGGGCGAGGCTGCCGCCGTGGTCCAGCGCCGGATCGAAATAATCCAGCGCCTTGGTCACGCGAAGATAGGTGTTGGCATCGTAATACTTGGAAAACTTTTCGCCCTGGTGGCGCAGGTAGGATTCAATCTGAAACTCGGGCGCGAAGGAATAGTTCTTGCCTTCGCGCAGTCCCCGGCCGAATTTCTCCTCCATCTGGTCGTCGGAGATGTAGGTGATGTGACCGATCATGCGCGCCACGGTGAGACCGCTCACCGGTTTCACGTCGTGCTCGGCAAAGGCGCCGCCGTGGAACTCGGGGTCGCGCAGGATGGCCTGGCGCGCCACTTCGTTGAAGGCGATGTTCTGTGCCGAGAGGTTGGGTGCTGCGGCGATCACCAGCGCATGGCGAACGCGTTCCGGATAACGAACTGCCCAGCACAGCGCCTGCATGCCGCCCAGCGAGCCGCCCATCACGGCGGCCAGGGCCGGGATGCCGAGCCGGTCGAGCAGCCGCGCCTGCGAATCGACCCAGTCTTCGACGGTGACCAGCGGAAACGCTGCGCCGTAGGCGGTGTCGCTGTCGGGCTGCCGGGACAGGGGGCCGGTGGAGCCGAAGCAGGAGCCTAAGTTGTTCACGCCGATCACGAAGAAGTGGTCGGTATCGACCGGCTTGCCGAGGCCGATCATATTGTCCCACCAACCGATGTCGTCGGTCTGGTACGCGTAGTGGCCGGCGACGTGGTGCGAGGCATTCAGGGCGTGGCAGACCAGCACCGCGTTGGATTTGTCGGCGTTGAGCGTGCCGTAGGTTTCATACGCCAAGTCGTACGCGCGCAGCTGCGCGCCGCTCGCCAAAGGCAGCGGTTCGGCAAAGTGCGCAAGTTGTGGCGTAACGATCATGGAAAGCCCGGAAACAAAAAGCCCGACAGCTTTTGCTATCGGGCTTTTCTGGTGGGTATTCAGATAGCCGCTTTAGCCGAATTTATGTGGAAGCTCTCGATAATGCTTCCTGCGCCCGCAAGCTGATCGTCAAATCGGCGCTAGTAACCATGATGCGACAAAGTGCCGGGGCCTGTCAAATCGGCCCTATTTCTGCCCGCCTCTGACATTTGCGGAAGCGACGTAGGCTTTAATCCGGTTGAACGAAAAGACGAAATCGGTATCGTCGTGCGGCTTGTGGCACTTGAAGCAGGCCTCCAGCTTGGCTTTGTCGTTGACCTTGCGCTCCGGCGTGAAGGACTGGTACTCCCATTCGCCGTTGCGGATGTCGTCGGCGTATTCGGTCCCCCAGCCGCTGCGTTTTTCCATGACGACGATGGCGGCCAGCTCACCGCGCAAAAAGCGACCGTTCGGGCCGACCAGGGGTTCGCCCTTGGCGTCGAGCTTGGCCTTGTATTGCACCAGCGTCAGCACCGTGCCGCTGGGCAGGGGCTGACCGGCTTGGAGGGCATCGACGGAAGCTTTGGGGGCATACAGTTCGCGATACTGCTTCACGTCGGGACGGTCCACGGTCGCGTACAGCACGCCTTTTTCGAAACCTTCCGGAAAGGCCACTTTGTCGCCGCCGGCCCATGCGGGGGCAGCGGCGGACAGCAGGACAGGAAGAACAATATGGCGCAGGTTCATGGAGGACTCCGAAGAATAGACGGTGGGTCGCGCGTGGCGGGCAGGCCTTACGCCCGCGCGCGGCGCGATCGTCCTACAATCGTACATTGCTTCCCGCCTTTCCTCATGGACCCGCGCTCCTATCTCGTCTCCTCCGCCCTGTTCATGCTCTTGAACGGCGGCGTGCTGGGCCTGATGCACAAGAGCCTCTCGCCGGATGTGCGGCCCAGCGCGG
>CAZCKI010000072.1:0-10254 GCA_964498815.1 uncultured Burkholderiales bacterium | reverse complement strand
CGCGGCACCAAGCTGATCAACTACAAGGGCGGCAACGGCATCATCATCTCGATGGAGGCGATCATCGCCCACCCGCCGCGCGACGGCGAACGCTATTTCGACCGCGCGTATTACGATGCCATCTGGATGACGCCGCAGCACATTCACACCTACAAATCGTATTGCGAGGCGATCTATCGCTGCCCGGTATTCGAAGTGCCACAGGTCTGGCAGCCGACCTTTCTCGAGGCGCGCTTCGCCGCCCTGCAGATTCCCTACGGCTACAAACGCGGCCGGCCAAAAAAGCGCGTCGGCATCCTCGACCCCAACATCACCGTGATGAAAACCAGCCACATGCCGATGCTGGTGTGCGAAGACGCGTATCGCCAGCGCCCCGAGCTGTTTGAAGCGGTGTACGTGACCAATGCGATCCAGTTGCAGCAGAGCCTGCACTTCAATAGTTTCGCTTTGCGCCTGAGGCTCACCCAGGACAAGCTCCTGACAGTCGAACCGCGCTTCGTCACCGCCGATTTTCTGGCCAATCACGCCGATGCGGTGGTGACCCACCACTGGGAAAACGGCTTAAATTACCTCTATTACGACGTGCTGAACGGCGCCTACCCGCTGGTCCACAATTCAGAATTCCTGCGCGAGTATGGGTATTACTACGAGAGCTGGGATGCAGACTCGGGCGGCGAAGCCCTGATCCGCGCCCTGTCGGACCACGACCGCAATTACGACAAGTATTGCGACGATGTGCGCCGACTATTGCGGCAGGTGAATGCGGTGGCCCCGCACAACATCACCTTTCACGAAAAGTTGTTGAGCGAGTTGCACGGATGAGCGCGCCATGAAATTCAAGGTCGGTCTCTCCGCGGTCGGCGTCCAGGAAGACGTCGCCGGTCATATGTGGACCAACGGCATGACGCAAAACCTGGTCTACCTCGCGCTGCTGATGCAGCGCCTGCAGTGCGTGGCCGAGGTCTACATCGTACCGATCCCCGACGACACGGTGCCGCACAAGCCATCGGTGGTGTTCGGTTTCAAGCAGATGCCGCTGGCGCAGGCGGTCGCCGAGCTCGACGTGCTGATCGAGGTGGGCATGCGGGTGCCGATCGAGGACGTGCAGCGCCTGCAGGCGCGCGGCGGCAAGATCGTCTCCTACGTCGCCGGCAACAGCTTCATCATGAGCCTGGAGGCGACGGTCAATCAGTTGCACGAGCGCGGCGAGGTGTTCCCGCCGTTCGAGTTCGACGCCACCTGGATTACACCGCAGCACTGGCGCACCAACCGCTCGGTATCGCAATTGTTGCGGGCAAAGCAGGTCCACCAGGTCAGCCAGATCTGGGACCCGGTGGTGTTGCGGCAGGGCCTGGTCAGCATCAACCATCATTTCTTCTACAAACGCCGGCTCAACAAGGGCGTGTCGGTGGGCGTGTTCGAGCCGAACGTCAACGTGGTCAAAACCTTTCACTTCCCGGTATTGATCGCCGACGTGCTGTATCGCCGCAACCGCGATGCGGTGCACCATGTGTTCGCCACCAATACCTTTCACCTGCGCGAAAACAACCATTTTGTCGATTTCTGCAAATCGCTGGATCTGTTCGCAGAAAACAAAATTACCGCCGAGAACCGTTTCCCCGTCTATCAATTGCTGGGACAGTTCGTCGACACGGTAGTAGTGCACCAATGGGAGAACGGTCTGAACTACCTCTACTACGACGCCCTCTACGGCGGCTATCCGCTGATCCACAACTCGGAATTCCTGCGCAATGTCGGCTATTACTTCAAGCCCTTCGATGTCCAGGACGGCGCCGCCGCGCTGGAGCGCGCCTGGCTGAGCCACGACGACGAATTTCCCCGCTATCGCGAAAAAAGCCACGAACTGTTGTGGACCGTCAATCCCGACAACCCGGCGCTGCAGGAACAACACGCCCGCTTGCTCGAAGCCTTGTTCGACCAGGCATGAGCGCGAGTCGATCGCGTCGTTGGGCGCGCATTGCTTCCGCTGTGGCCATGGCGCTTGCCGCAACGGCATCGCGCGCGCAGGAGCCGAATGCTGCGCCGGAAGTGCCCGGGCCGGAGTTGCTATTGACCTTGTCGCTGGAGCTTTCCACTGAAAACCACGACAACACCGCTATCGTCGGCACGGCGGTACGCACCGAAATCAGTGTGCCCGGCGACAGGCTCGAAATCAGCCAGCGCATCAGCCGCTTGCGCAAGGAACTCGGCATCAAATATATCGCCCCCACCGAGCGCCTGGGTTTCCAGCTTGCCTCCAACGAAATCAACGTCGCCGAAACGCGTCGCTATATCACCGAAACCCAGTTGCTGACGACCGCGCAGGCGGCGTATCGCTTTTACTGGAGCCGCATCTCCTCGGTCGGCTTGTGGGGCATCGGCTGGGGGGCGGAAGCCTTGCGTCTCGATACCGATCCCACCAGTGCGCCGTATCTCAGTGAGTTCGTGCAGCGCTACGGCAAGTCCAGCCACAACCTGCCGCTGCTGGCATTCTGGTCGTATGACCGCAGGCGGGCCGACAGCATCCTGCCGGAAGGCCACCTCGACCGCGTCAACGCCGAATGGGGCACCGGACTGGGTAACCTCGCCTATGTGAAGGGCGAATATCAGCACAGCAGTTACTGGACCTTCGGCCCGCAATTCGCGGCAGGCTTCAACGGCAGCATCGGCGCCATACACGGCCTGCACGGCGACCTGACTCCGCTCGCCAAGCGCTATTTCGGCGGCGGCGTAGGGACAGTGCGTGGCTACGAAGCCAGTGCCCTCACACCGACCGACATCGCACGCACCGGCATGGGCGCCAACCGGCAGGCGCTGGCATCCGCAGAGGCCCTCTGGCACGCGTTTTCGATCGGCGAGACGCCGGTCATCCTGTCCACCTTCGTCGACTGGGGCAAGTTTTGGGATACCGGCACCTCGCAAGTTGCCGATGAAACCCGTGTGAGCGCATCTTCGTACGGCCTCGGCGTATCGATGCCGGTGCGCATCGGGCTGGTGCGATTCTATTTTGCCAAACCGCTGGACAACGACCGTCGCACCCAGCGCTTCCAATTCGATGCGCGCGCCAACTGGCGTTGACGCCCAACCACCACCCGCCACTCCACTCTCCGGGAGCCTGACCATGAAGCCGATCACAACTCTTGCCGCCGTCGCCGTCACTTCGATTCTGCTGCCGGCCGCTGCGTTTGCGCAGGCAGGTACCAAGCCCGCCGTGGAAAATACCTCACTCAGCATCGCCAAATACGCACGCGCGCACGGCTTCAACAAATGCGCGCCTGCGGTCGAGCTGGCCGAACGCAATTTATTGCGCGACAGCGAATATACGTTTCGCGCCTACAACTCCAATCCCGTCAACGGCGAGGCCGCACTGTTCACCGCCATTGTCGATTCGCGAAAAATCGACCGCTCCAATGCCGCCGCCTCCCCGATGCGCGCGACCTTGAACCTGACCATCAGCGCAAGCCAGCGCGCCGCCAACGCGCCGGTCGCCTGTTCCACCATGTACGAGCAGACCATGTATCACAACGCCACCTGCCAGGCGGTCGTGACGCAGATGGCACCCAACGGCCGCCCTTCGACCAGCCCGAGCTTGGGCGCTGTGCTGGTGGAAGTCTCCGACACGCTGTCCCTCACCCTGATCCCCGTCGGCACCGCGCAGTGCGTCACCATCATCAAAGAAACGGCGTTCGACATGCCGTTGGCGGCGGCGGCAAAGCGCTAGTGCGCTTGCCGGGTTCAAGCAATGCTCGCGGCTCCCGGCTTGGACCGCTCATAAAATAAGCATTTGTCGTTTTATATGGGCCACCAAATTGACATAAGGGCAGGCCTACGAGATGATGGCGGCTTCCCCTTTCGCCTCCGGTAGCCCAAGCCATGGATCACGCCAGCACCGCTGTACACGGAGCCAACGACGCCGTGACTATCGCCACGCCCCGCTCCTGGAACAAAGCGCCGGAACGCTGGCCGCTGGCCGCCGTGGAGGCGCTGTTTGCGCTGCCCTTTAACGACCTGATCCATCGCGCCCAGAGCGTGCATCGCGAACATCACGATGCCAACAAGGTGCAGCTTTCGACGCTCATTTCCATCAAGACCGGTGGCTGCCCGGAGGATTGCGGTTACTGCCCGCAGGCGGCGCGCTATCACACCGATGTTGACAATGAAGCGATGATGGACGTGGCGGAAGTGGTGAAAGCCGCCAAGCTCGCCAAAGAAAACGGCGCCACGCGCTTTTGCATGGGTGCGGCCTGGCGTGGCCCCAAGCAGCGCGACCTCGACCCGGTGCTGGACATGGTGCGCGAAGTGAAGGCGCTGGGGCTGGAAGCGTGTTGCACGCTGGGCATGTTGAAAGACGGCCAGGCGGAACAGCTGAAGGATGCCGGCCTCGATTACTACAACCATAATCTCGACACCGCACCCGAGTTTTACGGCGACATCGTCACCACCCGCGAATACCAGGACCGCCTCGACACCCTGGAGCGGGTGCGCAACGCCGGCGTCAACGTCTGCTGCGGCGGCATCGTCGGCATGGGCGAATCGCGCCGCGAGCGTGCCGGCCTGGTGGCGCAGCTCGCCAATATGGAACCGCCGCCGGAATCGGTGCCGATCAACTACCTGGTGCAGGTGGAAGGCACCCCGCTGCACGAAAAGCTGCACGGCGAAAAGGCCATCGACTGGACCGAGTTCGTGCGCACCATCGCGGTGGCGCGCATCACCATGCCGAAGAGTTACGTGCGTCTCTCCGCCGGCCGCCAGGAAATGAACGAAGCCACTCAGGCGCTGTGCTTCCTGGCGGGAGCCAACTCGATTTTCTACGGCGAGAAACTGCTGACCACCGGCAACCCGGATGTGGATCGGGATCGTGCTTTGTTCGACAAATTGGGAATTTCTCCTCTCTAGGACTGTCGTCCTGAACGAAGTGAAGGACCTCATCCGCCACCAATGCGGACGTTACCTGAATTCGACCGGATGAGATTCTTCGCTGCGCTCAGAATGACATTGTTGACATGTCTTTAAACGACTTCGCTCTGCAACTCTCCGAACTTGCGCAAGCCGACCAGCTGCGTACGCGGCGTATCGTCGACGGCGCGCAGGAGGCGTCGATGATGGTCGACGGCAAGCGCGTGGTGTCGTACGCGGGCAACGATTATCTTGGACTCGCCAACCATCCCAAGGTGGTGGAAGCCGCCATGCGCGCCTTGAAGCGCTACGGGCTCGGCGCCGGCGCTTCACACATGGTGTCGGGGCACATGCGCGCGCATCACGAGCTGGAAGAGAAATTGGCGGGGCACCTGAACCTCCCCAGAGCGCTGCTGTTTTCCTCCGGCTACGCCGCCAATCTGGGCATCCTCACCGCGCTGGCCGGGCGCGGCGATACCATCTATGCCGACAAGTTGAACCACGCCTGCCTCAACGACGGCGCCATCCTGTCGCGCGCCACCTTCAAACGCTATCCGCATGTCGATCTCGTCAAGCTGGAAGCGATGCTGGCCGACCACCAGGGCGGCGGGCGCAAGCTGATCGTCACCGACGCCGTGTTCAGCATGGACGGCGACATCGCACCGCTGCCGGACCTCCTGCAATTGGCCGAAAAGTACGACGCCCTGCTGGTGATCGACGATGCGCACGGCTTCGGCGTGCTCGGCTACCGGGGCCTCGGTTCGCTGGAATTTTTCAACCTGAAAAGCGAGCGCATCGTCTACATGGCAACCCTCGGCAAGGCGGCCGGCGGCTACGGCGCGTTCGTGGCCGGCGACGACGACATCGTCGAATGGATCCTTCAATCGGCGCGCAGCTACCTCTTCACCACCGCGACGCCGCCCGCCATCGCGGCGGCCATGTCGGTGAGCCTCGACGTGATGTTGGGCGAACGAGAGCGACTCACACACCTGCGCACGCTGATCGATTTCTTCGGCGATTCACTGAAACTGAAGCACGCCAGGCTGCCTTACTCGCAGACCGCCATCCAGCCAATCCTGATCGGCTCCAATGCCGATGCGCTGGCGTTTTCGGAGGCGCTGCGTGATCGGCACATGTTCGTGCCGGCGATCCGGCCGCCGACGGTACCGGTGGGCAGCGCGCGGCTGCGCGTATCGCTCAATGCCGGACATACCGTGGACGACGTGTTCGACCTCATCACCGCGCTCACCGACCTGGAAGTGGAGCTGCTGGCAGGTAACGACGCATGACAGTGTACGTCGATGTTTGTGGCCAGGGACCCAACCTCGCCCTGCTGCACGGTTGGGGATTGAATAGTGCGGTATGGAACGGCGTGCGCGAGGACCTCGCCCAACACTACACCGTGCATCTCATCGACCTGCCCGGCCACGGCCGCTCGGCAGGTGCACCGGTCACGACATTGGAGGCAATGGTCGATGCGGTGGCGCATGCCTTGCCGGCGCGCACGCATTTGCTGGGATGGTCTCTCGGAGGACACGTTGCGCTGGCCCTGGCGCATCGCCATCCGCAACGCATCGAACGACTGGTGACGGTTGCCACCACGCCCCGCTTCGTGGCAAGTGAGAACTGGCCGCACGGCAAAAAAGCCGAGGTGCTGGCCGATTTCGCCGATCGCCTGTCGCGCAACTACGCCGCCACCATTCGCAATTTCCTCGGTCTGCAGGTGATGGGCCCCGGTCAGCAGCCCGCGCTGGTGCGAGACACCATCCGCGCGCTGCAAGAGGCAATCAGCGCCCACGGCGCACCGACCGCGGCGAGCCTCGCCGCCGCCCTCGAGATCCTGCGCCTGAGCGACATCCGCGATCGTATCGGCGACATTGCCGTGCCTGCGCTGGTGTTGCAGGGCGACCACGACGCGCTCACCGCGGAGCCGGCCGCACGCTGGTTGGCCGATCATTTGCCGGATGCCACGTATTGCCTGATCGAACACGCCGCGCACGCGCCGTTCCTGTCGCACCGCGAGGCGTTCCTCGATCACCTGCACGCTTTTCTCGCGCCATGAGTGCTCCACTGCTGCCCAGCAAGCGCGACGTGCGCCGTTCATTCGACGCCGCTGCGCGCACCTACGATGAGCACGCCTTTCTGCAACGCGAAATCGCCGACCGGCTGTTCGAACGCCTCGAGTACATCAAGCTCGCGCCGCAATGCGTGATCGACCTGGGCTGCGGCACCGGCTACTCGTCGCGCAAATTGCAGGCGCGTTTTCCGCAGGCGACACTGGTCTCGGTGGACCTGGCGCCCGCCATGCTGGAGGCGGCGCGCAGCCATACCGGCGCGATGGCTGCACTGGTGCGATGGCTGCGGCGCGGGCCGGCGCCGCGTTACCTGTGCGCGGATATCGAATCGCTGCCGCTCGCCGACGAAAGCGCGGACCTGGCGCTGTCCAACCTCGCCTTGCAGTGGTGCGATCCGCAGCAGGTGGCGCGCGAAGCAGCGCGGGTGATTCGCCCCGAGGGCCTCTTCATGTTCACCACCTTCGGCCCGGATACGCTGAAGGAATTGCGCACCGCCTTTCGCGGCCTCGACGAGCGTCCGCACGTCAATCAATTCGTCGACATGCACGACATCGGCGACATGCTGGTCGAGGCCGGCTTTGCCGATCCGGTGATGGACCAGGAAACGATTACGCTGACCTATTCCGATCTGAAGCCCCTGTTGCGGGAACTGAAGGGCATCGGCGCGCACAATGTGTTGCCGGGTCGTTCAACCGGCTTGATGGGCCGCGCGCGCTGGCAGCGCATGGTGACAGGCTACGAGCAGTTTCGCCGCGATGGTCGCCTGCCTGCCACCTACGAAGTCGTGTACGGCCACGCCTGGAAGCCCGCCATCGGCAAACGCAAGACCATCGACGGGCAGCAGAAGATCGACCTGAAGGAATTCGAAAGGATGGTGAGGGGGAAGGCGTGAGGAGTGAGGAGATGGCGGCACGCTGCTTCTCCTCACCCCTCTCCCCTCACACCTCTCTGAAGAAAGAGATCAATGAGCAAAGGCTACTTCATCACAGGAACAGACACCGGGGTCGGCAAGACCTTCGTCAGCTGCGCCCTCCTGCTCGCCCTGCGACAGCGGGGAATGCGCGTGGCGGCGATGAAGCCGGTAGCGGCCGGAGTGGAGCCCGGGCATGGCATGAACGAGGACGTGGCGGCCTATATGGCATTGACGGGAAACCGCATGGCGCTGCGCGACATCAATCCCTATTCTCTGGCCGAGCCGATCGCACCGCATATCGCCGCAGCCCGCGAGGGCATTGCGATCGAACCACAGGTGATTGCCGCCGCCTATCGGCGACTGGCCGATGCCGGCGACATCGTTCTGGTGGAGGGCGCCGGCGGGTTCCTGGTGCCGATGGATGAAAAGTCGTCGTTCGCCGATCTTCCCAGGCTGCTCGACCTCGATATCATCCTGGTGGTGGGCATGCGCCTCGGCTGTCTCAATCACGCGCTGCTGAGCGCCGAAGCTATCCTGTCGCGGGGCTGCACTTTGGCGGGCTGGATCGCCAATACGCCCGGGGAGACGATGAACGCGCACGAAGAGAATCTTGCCACGCTACAATCGCGCCTGCCGGCCCCTTGCCTGGGTGTGGTGCCCGGACGTTGTGACGGCCCGCAAGTGGCGGCGCAGCATATCGACTTGGTGGCACTGAACAAACTTATCTCACGGAGTGAAACATGATTTGCGCACGCTTGCTGCTCGTCTCCTCGCTACTGCTCGCCCTGCCCGCCTTCGCGCAATCTCCGGCGCCGGCCACGCCGGCGAAGCCTGCCAAGAAAATGGTTTCGGACCATGTGCCGGTCAAGATCAGCCAGGCCTGGGCGCGCGTGACCGCACCCGGCGCCAACACCGGCGCCGTCTACATGAAAGTGGAAGCGAGTTCGCCGGTGCAATTGGTGCAGGCCGAGTCGGATGTTTCCAAGTCGGCCGAACTGCACGAAATGAAAATGGCCGACGGCGTGATGCAGATGCGGCCGATTTCGCCGATCGAAATGGGACCGGGCAAGCCGGTCGAATTCAAGCCGGGTGGCTACCACATCATGCTGCTGCAACTGAAGCGGCCGATCGCCGCCGGCGACCTGGTGCCGGTGCGTCTCACCTTCGTCAAACCCGACAACCAGATTTTTACCACCTCGGTCGCGGCCATCGGCGCCGAAAAAGCGCCCGGCAAGAACTGACGCCCGGCAGGAACCCCTTGCGCACGCTGCGTATCCGCGTCAAGCCCAATGCCCGCGTGAGCCTGCTGACGCAGCAAGAGGATGGAACCTGGATCGCCCAAATCGCGGCGGCGCCGGTGGACGGCAAGGCCAATGTCGAGTTGATTGCACTGATCGCGAGACACTTCGGCGTGCGCAAATCGCAGATTGCGATCAAGAGCGGCGCGGGCGCCCGTATCAAGCAAGTCGTGCTCGACGAATAGCCCTCAGTCAAGTCCGCGCTGCAGGGCGACGCCGTGGCCGCCGTGTTGCTGCGCCTCTGCCAAATCGGTCACCTGCACGCCGCCGATGGCGAATACCGGCAGGGGCGCGTCGAGCGCCAGTTCGGCAAATTCCTCCCAGCCGAGCGGCTTATGATCGGGGTGCGTGAGCGTTTTTTGCACCGGGCCGAGTACGGCGAAGTCGCACTTCAATTCCGCCGCGCGCTCGATCTCGGCGCGGTTGTGCGTGGAGGCGCCCACCCATTCGAAATCCGGACGCGCGCCGCATTCGCCCAGCTGTGCGGCCGTCAGATGCACGCCGTCCGCACCCAGTTCCCGCGCCAGCGCAGCATCACCGTTGATCAGGACTTTGGCGCCTTGCGCGCGTGCGCGCGACATCACTTCCCCTGCAAAGCCACGCAGGCGCGGTGCAGGCCAGCCTTTTTCGCGGACCTGGATCAGGCGTAACCCCTGTTCCAGCGCGACATCCAGTTTGGCAAGCCAGGCCGCCTCACCCAACTCGGTGGCGTTGGTGATGGCGTAGGTGGTCGGTAGCGACAGGGCGCGAAAAATCGGCACGCAGCCCGGCAGCGTCGGCGAGACGGCAATTTTTTCGACCGACTGCTGCCATTGAAAGGCCTGCCCTTCCATGCCGCGCAACTCCCCGGTCCACGCCTGCACCCGCCAGCAATGCAGCCGTACCGTGGCGTGCGTGTAATGCATCATGAAGGTGAACCAGGGGGAAGCGCGGGTGATGGTGACCGCCAGCTCCTCCTGCAACTCGCGCACCATGGCAGCCAGCACGGTTTCGCCCGGCTCGATCTTGCCGCCGGGGAATTCCCAGTAGTGCGGATAGGGCTTGCCCTCCGGGCGCGACGACAGCAGGAATC
>CAZCKI010000071.1:0-10285 GCA_964498815.1 uncultured Burkholderiales bacterium | reverse complement strand
ATCTCGCGTCTCTCCACTGCCTACTACTACAACTCCATTTTGCGACATACAAGGGCAGGTCGATCTCGCGTCTCTCCACTGCCTACTACTACAACTCCATTTTGCGACATACAAGGGCAGGGAGGGGGCGATGCTCGCGCACTGCATTAGCCCACGCAGACCCCCATCCCAACCTTCCCCCGCAAGCGGAGGAAGGAGCCAGCCGATGTCCGGCGTCGTATCGACTTTCCTTGAAACGGCTGGGTATCGGTCATTGGCATTGCCGGCAGTGAATGGCGGCGCTTGATTGTCCTTTTCCTTGTCGGGTTCCCCAGGCATCGGTACAGCGCCATTCGCATTTACACACCCATCATTCGCCAAAGCAAGCTGACCTGGCTGTCCGCCAGTTTCGATTTTTGCCAGGTGTCGTCGCGTTTCTGCGCCGACTGCAGCACCGTCTGCATCTTTTTCGTATTCGCGACCTGGTTCCACCGATAGTGGTCGTATACCGCGAAAATGTTGACGAGATAGTGTTGGGCCAGCACCTTGTTGCCGCGGATGACGATCAGGTTCTCGTCGTTCTTGGTAGACGCGGACTTTGAGAAATTATGCGAGCCCGTGATCACAATCGGGTCATCGCCCATCGCGTCGATGACGAGAACCTTCGAGTGCACGATCGCGTGCCCGATCGTCGGTCCCTTCGCGTTTCCGACAAACTGTTTGTGCGTGATTTCCGCGGCCCAGTCGTGGAGATCCATATTGATGCCGTCCGGCTCGACGATCGAAAAAGGATACTGGGACTCCTCCTGCCCGGAAATCAGGCTGCTCATGCCGCTTGCGGCCGACGGGGTTTTGAGGTCGTTCACCACGCCGAACACGAATAGGTCCGGCTTGGCGTTGCGCACGCTCAAAACTTCCTGTAACACGCCATCGGAGCCGGGCGAGAACATCAGGAAGGCAATCGATTGCTGCGCCTCGCCGAGCAAGGCCTGCAAGCGATCGAGGTCCTGGCGTTTTGAGGTTCGCACGAACCAGACTTCGTCCTGGCTATTCGCGATCGGATGGGCCACATCGTTGGACTTCATCATCTTCGGCGGGAAAAAGGCCTTACCGGGGCCGGGCGCATCCTTGAGAAGCTGCCACTGCTTATAGTAAAGATCGCCCACCGACGGGTCGTAGCAGACCAGGGCATTATTCATCTGGGTGCAAAGACCGGTGGGCGTCCAGTTGGTGCTGCCGGTCCAGACGCGCAGATTGTTTCCGTTTTTTCGCACCACGGCAAACTTGTTGTGGCCCAGGCCGGCACTGGCCAGCATGCGGTCGATCACCTCGCAACCGGCGTCATTCAGCGCGGCGCGGGCTTTCCAGTTTTCATCCCCGGTCTTGGGGTCCGCCGGATCGTACTTGCTCTTGTCGGAGCCATTCGACAACACAATGTGCACGCGCGGGCCGAGCTTGCAAAGCCAGGCGATGAGATCCGGGTCGGTAAGCTCGTAGAGCGCGAGGTAAAGCTCGCACTTCGCATCTTGGTCGACCTGGGTGAGCAAGCCCAGCAGGGCCTCGCGGATGTTGCCGCCCAGGAAGGTGCGCAGCTTGCTCTCCTGACTGAGGCCGTTCTTGAATTTCTTGAGATTGGCTACCGAGAAATCCCCGTTCAGCGCTCGGGACATGAATTGCGAGAGCAGCACGGCGCGGTTAAAAAATACCGCGTAGTTTCCCGCTTCCGATGTCACTTCCATTGCGGAATCCGACCAATCGCCCGCCTCCGTGTTTCGCACCTCGTTCACCCCGCCGTTGTCATACACGGGGGTGACGCGATATCTCACCTTGTCTCCCCACTGCACATCGTGATCGCTCCACGAGAAGCGGCGGAACGGCCAAACGGAGGATGGCTTCTGCTCGCCGGGCGTGCCCGAGTCCGCGCCGAAGCCGAGGCGATTATTCAGCGGCGCCGTCGTGGTCTGGCCTTGGCGCGTCAGCTCTCGCTCGACTTGATAGCCGAGGCAGCCGGCTCTCGTTTCGCTTTTCCAGACAACGAGCGTGGAATCGCCGTTGGCGATGGCGGCGATAGTGGGTTTAGCAGGCATGGGGCGCTCCTCAGGGGGCATGACCGACGACCGGGAGGGGCAGGGTAACCCGATTCGGGGCGGCTGTCCCCACCCGTGCGGGTGGGAAATGCATTCTCCTTTGCGCCGTCGCCCTGGCCCTTACCGGTGGCCACGCTGCGGCGTGGCCACCGGTAAGGGCCAGGGCGACATTTCTATCCAGAAACGTTAGTCCTGCGAATCGGCCCGGACGATAGAAGCCAATACCGACCGCATCACTTCCCCGGAAAGTTCGGCGTCGTCGACGGCGCGCGCCAGCACCAGCGCGCCGACCATGCTCGCGTAGATTGTCAGGGCGCGCTCGCGCCGGGCGCGTTTGGATTTGCCGGTGAGCAATTGCGTCAGCAGGTCGATCATCGAGCGCACGCCCTGCGTGAAGGCGCCGCGCAACGCAGAGCCGTGGCGCGCGGCTTCGGCGCCCAGCGCCGCCAGCGCACAGCCTTCGCCCGCCCGATCGCGGTGCTCGGCCGATAGATAAGCGGACGCGATAGTGGACAAAGCGTTCGGGCGACCGCTCTCGACCTCCTGATGCATCGCGTCCAGCGTGCTTTCCACCGCATGCACGCTGGCCTGCGCCATCAGATCTTCTTTCGAGGCGAAGTTGCCGTAGAAGCCGCCGTGGGTCAGCCCGGCGTTTTGCATCAGTTCCGCCACGCCGACGCCGTCGAAGCCGCGTTCGCGAAACAATCTCGCCGCAACTTCGATGATCCGTTCCCGGTTCTGCGCCGCCTCTGCTCTGCTGACTTTCATTTTCTGACCTCGCTCCATCACATGGTGTTGACATTATATATGATGAGTGTAATATATCAATAATGATGATGGTCATCATATAAGAGAAGCGGGTCAGTGGCGGCATGACGCCGACTCGCTTCCCTGCAAATCGAGCATGAACGGCATACGCGGCGGCGGTCACCGAGGCCGCAACCACTACCCACAGAAAGGCAGTCCCATGAACACAAAAGGCTCCATCGCGCTCGTCACGGGCGCATCCTCCGGCATCGGCGAAGCAACGGCGCGGCGGCTTGCGGCCGCAGGCTACCACGTCTACGGCACCAGCCGGCGGGGCGCCGCGCCGGGTGGGCGATCGTTCGAGATGCTGCCTCTCGACGTGACCAACGATGCATCGGTCGAAGCGGCGGTCAATCAAGTGATGCAGTTGGAAGGCCGCATCGACCTGCTCGTCAACAACGCCGGCTTCGGCGTCGCGCCCGCTGGTGCGGAAGAGAGTTCGATCGCGCAGGCCAAGGCGATTTTCGAGACCAACTTCTTCGGCCTCATCCGCATGACCCGCGCCGTCGTGCCTCATATGCGGCGCCAGGGGAGCGGCCGCATCCTCAACATCGGCTCGGTGCTGGGCTTCCTGCCGATGCCGTATGGAGCGCTCTATGCCGCAACCAAGCATGCGGTGGAAGGCTATTCGGAGTCGCTCGATCACGAGTTGCGCACCCGGGGCATCCGGGTTTCGGTGATCGAGCCTGCCTACACGAAGACCAGCTTCGACGCGAACTTTCTGGCCCCCGACGCGAAGCTCGATGAGTATCGCGATGTTCGCAAGCTGCTGGGCAGCGTGCTCAAGGAAGTGATGGCAAACGCCGACGAGCCGACCGTCGTGGCCGACGTCGTGCTGGCAGCAGCCACCGCCGCCCGGCCAAAACTCAGATATACGGCCGGCGGGCTGGCCAACCGTCTGCGCTTGCTGCGCAGATTTGCGCCGGCCGGATTGATGGATGCCGGCATTCGCAAGGACCTGCGGCTCGATAGCTTGCCGGCGTTGCCGTCCATTCGGGAAAACAGAAGAGCAGCATGAAGGCCTTTATCGTTGATCGCTACGGGAGCGAAAATCGCATGCAATCCAACGACGTTCCCACCCCGGAGATGCGGGACGATGACGTCCTGATCGAGATCCACGCCGCCGGTGTGAACCCGCTGGATTCCAAGATCAGGGACGGGGAATTCAAGCTGGTCTTGCCCTATCGCTTGCCGCTCATCCTCGGCAACGAGTTGGCGGGCATCGTCGTCCGGGTGGGGCCTCGCGTAAAGCGATTCAAGCCCGGCGACGAGGTGTATGCCCGGCCTGCCAAGGGCCGCATCGGGACCTTCGCGGAGTTCATCGCCGTATGCGAAGATGACCTGGCACTGAAACCGCACGGCCTCACGATGGAGGAAGCGGCTTCCATTCCGCTCGTCGGTTTGACCGCGTGGCAAGCGCTCATCGAGCTGGCGCAGTTGAAGAAGGGGCAAAAAGTCCTGATCCATGCAGGCTCGGGCGGGGTGGGAACCTTTGCAATCCAGCTTGCGAAACACGTCGGCGCCTTCGTGGCGACGACCACGAGTACGGCGAACGTGGAGCTGGTGAAGCACCTCGGCGCGGATATCGTGATCGACTACAAGGTGGATCATTTCGAGAAGATCCTGCACGACTACGATGTGGTCCTGAATAGCCTGGACGGCAAGACGCTCACGAAATCTCTGCGGGTGCTCAAACCCGGCGGCAAGCTCATCTCGATCTCCGGGCCACCCGATCCCGGTTTCGCGCGGCAGCTTGGATTGGGCCGTACGCTGGAACTGGTGATGGGGCTGCTCAGCTTCAGGATCAGAAGACAGGCCAAACGCCATCAGGTCACCTATTCCTTTCTCTTCATGAAGGCGAGCGGGGATCAGTTGCGACAGATCGGCTCCCTCATCGAAGCCGGCGTCGTACGCCCGGTCCTGGACCGGGTGTTCCCGTTTGCATCGACCAAAGAGGCGATGGCGTATGTCGAAACAGGGCGTGCCAAGGGTAAGGTCGTCGTCAAGGTGAGATAGAAGTGGTATCCGCCTCTCATGACGCCGCCTAAAATATGTCGCCCCGGCGAAGGCCGGGGCCCAATTTGACGTTGCCGTTTATCAACGAAACTTGGACCCCGGCCTCCGCCGGGGCGACGCTCATAGGTTAGTAGTTTGTTGCAAGCACTGTAGCGCATCAAAAGCCACCACCCTCTCCCGCAAATTGACACTCTCCCCCGCCCTCCGATATATTCCCATCCGCGTCCGTTCGACCTTTTTTTCTTGGAGTTGCCTATGTTTGCCGCCATTTCTCGCCGCGCCTTGTTGGCGCCGGGCTAGGAGATCGGCTGGCCGTTTGCGCGGGCTTTTTTGCCGCGCGGTTGCAGTGGATCTTCTGGCGAATCCCATCGCTACTCCAAAGGAAGATCATGAATCCCGTTTTATCGACATCCCGCCTCACCCTGGTAGGCGTGAACGGCGCCCTGCTGCGCGCCGATCTGCAAGGCGCGGCCACGCTGGCTGCCGCATTGCGCCACCCGGTATCGCCCGCCTGGCCGCCGCAGTACTACGACGAAGACGCCATCCGCTATTCGCTCGCTGCACTCGAGCACATGGCGGAGGACTGCCTGTGGCGCATGTACTACATCGTGCTCACCGGTTCAAGCGGCCAGCCCCCCGAGCTGATCGGCACCTGCGGCTACAAAGGCCCGCCCGATAACCAGGGCGAGGTGGAAATCGGCTACGGCATCGTGGCGCCGCACCAGGGGCGCGGCTACGCCAGCGAGACCGCGCAAGCCCTCACCGCGTGCGCGTACCGCGCCGGCGCGCGAAGTGTGGCGGCGGAAACCCTGCCGGAACTCGGCGCGTCGCGGCGCGTGCTCGAAAAATGCGGCTTCGTGTTCATCGGGCAAGGCAGCGAGCCGGGCGCCATTCGCTATCGTCACCGGGCGGGCGCGGGCGATCACGGCTAGCGGCAAAGCAAGGGGCCGCCCCGCGCAGCTACGGCGCCGGCCTCGCGATGGGGCATAGCGAGGCCGGCCTCTCTATCGCCGACGGCGGCGGCGCGAAAAACCGCGTCCGCCCCATTCTTTCCGCCATTTTTTTCTGCCATCCCCCTGCCGCGAATTTGCGATAATCGACGCCTTCCAGTAGCCAACAACGCCGTGAGGACAAACCGCATGCTCCGCAATATTTGCCGTGGCCTCACCGTTCCGCTTCGTGCCGTGCTCGCATTGATATTGCTGGGCCTGGCGCATTCCGTGTTGGCGTATCCAGCTCATTACGCGGTCATCCGGCAGGCGGCCGACGGCGCACTCAGCCTGGTCTCGCTGCAGGCCGTGAATTTGAGCGGCTCCGCCGAAACATCCAGCGCACCCCTCACCGGCACCCGTCTGCAAAGCTTTTTGTCGGCGGAGCTGGTCGACAGCGAATCCGGCGCCGTCGTGCATGCCACCGCGGCCGATGCTTCGCCTTGGCTGCGCGGCGAGTTCCACGGCGCCGATACCATCGACGGACACCACCTCTTGGTGGAGGACCGCTACTACGTGATCCGCGTGCCGGCGGTGAGCGGAACCAGGCTGCGCGTCACCGGCATCCGCGATAGCGAGGCGATAGCGTCCGCGCGGCAATCGACGAGCCGGCAAGGCGCGTCGCTGCAGGCGCCCGCGGTGCTGGAGATCGATCTCGACCGCGTATCTTCCGAGGCGAGCGCCGTCGCCCTGCCCTCGCGTCCATCGGCCACCACCGCCAGCAGCGTGCTGATCAACAACGGCGATCCCGCCAACCGCCTCGATCTGCTCATCGTCGCGGAGGGATATACCGCCGCGCAGCAGTCGCTGTTCATCCAGCAGGCGACAACGCTGGCGAACGCCTTCCTGTCGATTTCGCCGTACGCCGATTTCCGCCACCTGATCAACGTGAGCTGGCTGTTCGTGCCCTCCAACGAATCCGGCGCCGACAAACCGGACTGCGCCGAGACACCGGGGCAGCCGGTGGTGACGGTGGACACCGCCTTCGACGCGACCTTCTGCGCCGGCGGCATTCGCCGGCTGGTGACCGTGAGCGGCTCGAAAGTCCTGACGGCCGCCGCGGCCGTGCCCGATTGGGACAAGATCATGGTGCTGGTCAACGATTCCGAATACGGCGGATCGGGCGGGTCATTCAGCGTTGCCACCACCCACCCGTCGTCGACGGGGATCATGCAGCACGAGTTCGGCCACTCTTTCAGCCTGCTGGCGGACGAATATTCCTCGCCCGCTCCCGGCTATGCCCCCTGCTCGGACGCGCCCAACTTCGCCCGTCCCTGCGAATCCAACGTCACCGACCAAAACAACCGCGGCGCGTTGAAATGGAATCGCTGGGTGGCCGCCGCCACACCCATTCCTACTTTGAACCCGCTCAGCGATCCGATCGCGGCCGGCCTGTGGCAGGGCGCGCGCTACCTGGCGACCGGCATGTATCGCCAGTGCTACCAGGGCATCATGCAAATCCTGGGCAAGCCTTTTTGCCACGTCGATAGCGAGGCCTTCGTCAAACGCCTGTACAACGGCGGCTGGGGCGTGCCCGCCACGGGGGTGAGCCTGATCGAGCCCGGCGCCAGCCCGGTGAGCGGCAGCCCCATCGCTACACCCGGCGCCACGCTCACTTTTGCGGCGGCGCTGGCGGGCTCCAAGCCGGCCGCTGCGCTGACCGCCGTGTGGCTGGTTGACGGCGTCGCCGCGCTGACGCTGCCCGCCGCGAGCGGCACCGGGCTGAACTTTCCCTATCTGGTGCCGGACGCGGGATCGCACACGGTGGAACTGCGCGTCACCGATGCCACGCCGTTTCTGCTCGATGCGCCCAGCCAGTCGAGGCAATGGAACCTGGGGCCGCCGCCGCCGCCGGCCAAGCGCGGCGGCATCGACATGGACGCCGACGGCAAGGGCAAGATCGTGCTGCGCAATGCGCTGCCGCAGTTGCAGGCCGCGCGGCTGGTCGGCAACGTTTTTCAGTTCACGACGCTAGCCGACCCCGGCCCCGCGTATCGCCTGATCGGCGTCGGTGATTTCGACGGCAACGGCAAATCCGACCTGGCCTTCCAGAACACGACGCAAGGCACTTTCGGCGACATCAAAATCTGGAAAGATTTTTCCGCCGCCAACGAGGTTTTCTGGCGGCAGGTAAAACAGGTGTGGGACGTGCAGGCCTTCGGCGATCTCGACGGTGACGGCTTCGGCGACCTGGTGTGGCGCTATGTGGTGAGCGAATCCGCGGATACCGGTGTCTCGTACATCTGGTTCACCAACGGCGCCGCGGTGACGCAGGTGAGAAAGCGCGGCGGCGCGCCGCTAGACTGGAAATTGCTGGGAGCCGCCGACCTCAACCACGACGGCGCCGCCGACATGGTGTACGTGAGCCCCGCCAACCAGGCGCGCGCTCTGATGGCCACAGCCAACCGCACCTGCGCCAACCTGCTGATCGGCGATCTGCCCAACGGATACACGGCACTCAAGCTGGCCGATTTCACCGGCAGGCGCCGCGGCGATATCCTGCTGCGTAACGCCACCAGCGGACAGGTGCAGCTCCTGTCGCTGAATGCCTCCGGCCTGGTGCTGCCGACCTACACCGGCGCGCCCGACGACCAGAACGCCTCGTGCACGGCGAGCTCGCTGGTGATCCCCGGCACCACCATGGTGTTACCGCTCACGCAGCCTGCCTGGCAATTCTGGGTCAGCGCCGATCTGAACGGCGACGGCATCACCGACATCGTCTGGAAGCAGCCGGACGGCACCTTGACAGTGTGGCTGCTGGGCGCCGACGGCGCAGCGCCCACAGTGATCACCAACGCCGGAACCGTGCCGGCGGGGTTTACGGTTTTTCAGCCGTAGCGCAGCGCGAAGTTTTTCTCGCCTCCCTGCGTCGCCACGCGTCCACCGTGTTCTGCCGGCGGGAAGGACGCGGCGCGACGGCTACCGCAGAAGAACATTCGAGGTCAAAACAAGCCATTGAGCGAAATTTTGACGACGATGAAGTGATTGAATGTATTCGTTTTTTCGAATAAACAATTGCGATATATTCATCGCGCCGCACATTGTCGCCGGCGGACTGACCCAGCACGATTAACGCAGGTTTGCGTCGGCTGATCTAGCGAAAGAGGTTGACGATTTTGCTTGACGCGGGGGTGCGGGCGGCGTCAGCGCCGAAGCCTTTGAACGGGCTTCGGCGTGAGGCTTGGAAATGTCTGCCGTTGCCTGGGAAGTCTAGGTCTATTTTTTTCAATGTTTCTATGCGCACAACCGCAGGTTCTCCATTAACATTTCACTCGTTTTCGCGTCCTTAAATTCCGCAAGAAGCAGCGCAGAAATCCTAGTTACGGCATCACCAGAAAGAGACAATCCATTTGCGCGCAATACCTTTGCGCTATGACATTGCATTTTGTCTATCGCCGATAGCGACAAGCCATATTCGTCCATCGGATCGCCACCAAACAATACGCCGTATGCACACTCTCTCTGAACAAAAAACTCTATGACTTGTTCACTTTCTGTGCGCAAATCTGATGAAATAAAAATTCGACCGCCCGACGCATCTCCATCCCCGTCGCCAGTAGAAGAAAACGGCCTAGGATAGGCCGACCACACTATGGGCCTGTTACGCACCACAACTGATCCGTCTTTCAATTTCAGGTGAATTTGACAGCCTATTCTCGATGCAACGGGCTCAGCTTTCGCGCGCGTGGTTGTCACCCGGTCTGGTCGCCCTGCAATTACCATCAGAACTACGTTGTACGCACTGGCAAAATCACCCGCTGCCAATGGAGACGCGATTTCTTTCGAATCCGTGTCGTTTAGCATTCGCCCTTGCAGCAGCGTATCAACGCCATTGAGCTGCGCCACTATGCCCAAGACATGCTGATTAATTGCGCCAAGTCCATTTTTGGCGTAGTCCCGAAATATTTTCTCCGTTGCCTTATTCAAGCCGTCTAATACCGAACCACCAACCCCACTCTTTCTCACCAAGTTAGTCAACAACTGCGATTCAGAAAGTCTTCGGGCCGCGTCGTAGGACGCTGCCACCTGCGAAAGCTCAAGGTGGCCAGTTGCGCCCCCTTTAAGGGGCGCTACATATTTCTCAGCGAGCGAGAGGACAAAAATGTTAGCCGTAGTCTTTCCAGTTGAGCAGTCCACACTTACGCTTCCGCCCGCCGTGGAAATTCCCCCGCAACTATTCGAACTAATGCCGGCCGGGGTTGGAGTGATAGCTTGAGTGGCGCCACGTGGAAAAAAATATGTCGCAACTACACCCAGCACCAGCAAAACGGGTACGGCAATGAGCAGCGGCTTCCTGAATATGTCTTGGATACCAAGTCTTTTCCTGGCCGCCTTGCTCAAGGCAAGCGCCATGCAGGCTGTCGCGAGTACAAGAAAGACCCTGGCGAAATCCGCCTCCTGAAAGAA
>CAZCKI010000070.1:0-10353 GCA_964498815.1 uncultured Burkholderiales bacterium | reverse complement strand
CGCTCCGGGCTGACGCAGATGGGCCACGACATCGCACGAAAAGTCGGCATCACCATGATCGGCCGCGCCGTCAACCGGCACTACCTGCTTTTTACGGGTGCGGAACGTTTTGCGGCTCCGGTGCTGACTGCCGAGGACTGACCCGGGATGGAGATGATCAGCGGGCTGGTGCTGGCCGGCGGTCGCGGCTCGCGGATGGGCGAAGTCGACAAGGGCCTGCAGCCGTTTCGCGGCACCCCGATGGTGCAACACGTCCTGCAGCGGCTGGCACCTCAGGTGGACGAACTGCTGATCAACGCCAATCGCAATATCGACGCCTACGCCGCCTTCGGCCACCGCGTGCTGCCCGATGCCATCGACGGCTTTGCCGGACCACTGGCGGGACTGCAGATCGGTATGCTGGGCGCAACCCATCCGCTGATCGTGACGGCGCCATGCGATTCGCCGTTCCTGCCGCTGGATCTCGTCAACCGTTTGCGCGAAGGCATGCGGCAAAGCGGCGCCGACCTGGCGGTCGCCAAGACCTTCGACCAGCCGCATCCGGTGTTTTGCCTGGTACGGCGCGACCTGGAGCCGCATTTGCGCGCCTTCCTGGAAAGCGGCCAACGCAAGATCGACAAGTGGTACGCCACGCTGAAAGTCCAGGAAGTCGCCTTTGACGATCAGGAAGCCGCTTTTGCCAATATCAATACGCGCGACGAATTGCAGGCCTTAGAGCAACGCCCGTAGTCCCGTCGGCAGTACCCGTGCCGGCGGCGGTACAATCTTCCTGCCATCCCCTTCCGGTCCCGCCATTCATGACGCTCACCATTACCCAGGCTTCCTGCGCCGATGACTACGACCCGAATTCCATGCCGGTCGACAAGGCGCGGCAATTCATTCATACCTTCCTGACGCCGATTCGCGGTGTCGCACGGGTACCGATCCGCGCAGCGCTCGGTCGCGTGCTCGTCGAAGACATCGTTTCGCCGGTCAATGTACCGGCCCACATCAATTCGGCCATGGATGGCTGGGCGATGCGCTTCACCGACCTCACGCCGGGCGCGTCCACCACACTGCTCGAAATCGGCGCGAGCTTCGCCGGCGTGCCCTTCGGCAAGCCGGTCGGCCGTAGTGAATGCGTGCGCATTTTTACCGGCGGCGTGGTGCCGGAGGGCTGCGATACCGTGGTTATGCAGGAGCGCGCCCAAGCCGACGGCAAGTCGATCACCTTCGCTCCCGGCATTCAAAAGAATCAAAACGTACGTTTTGCCGGCGAAGACTTGAAAGCCGGTGCAGTCGCCCTCGTCAAGGGTCGCATCGTGCGTGCCGCCGAACTCGGCTTGATCGCCTCGCTAGGCATCGGCGAGGTTGCGGTGGTGCGCCCACTGCGGGTCGCCTACTTTTCCACCGGCGACGAACTGCGCTCGGTCGGCAGCCATCTCGAAGAGGGGCAAATCTACGACAGCAACCGCTACACCCTGCACGGCATGCTGGCGCGGCTGGGCTGCGAAGCGATCGACATGGGTGTGGTTCGCGACGATCCGGCGTTGCTGGAACGGGCATTTCGCAACGCCGGCGCCATCGCCGACGTGGTCATCACTTCCGGCGGCGTCTCGGTGGGGGAAGCCGACTTCGTCAAGACCTTGCTGGGTAAATTGGGCGAGGTGGTCTTCTGGAAAATCGCCATGAAGCCCGGCCGACCGCTGGCCTACGGAAAGATCGGTGAGGCGCATTTTTTCGGCCTGCCAGGCAATCCGGTCTCGGTGATGGTGACCTTTTACCAATTCGTGCGCGACGCCTTGCTTACGCTGCAAGGCGTGGCCCCCCTGCCGGTACAACCGCTGTTGAAGGCAATCTGCACCTCGCCCATCAAGAAGGCGCCGGGACGCACTGAATTCCAGCGCGGCGTGTTGTACCTGGAGGACAGCGTTTGGAAGGTGCGCGTCACCGGCGAACAGGGCTCGGGCATCCTGAAGTCCATGTCCGACGCCAATTGCTTCATCCTGTTGAACGACGCCACCGGCAATGTGGCGGCGGGCGCCACCGTGGAAGTACAGGTGCTCGAAGGCGTGGTCTGATGCAGCGCCGCCGGTTCATCGAGATCTGCGTGGCGGGCGCCGGCGGTTGTGCGGCGAGCCCAGCGCTGGCACAAAGTGCGCCGGCCAAAAGCGGCGTCGCATTGCAGCCGCAAAAATTCGACCGCACAAGGCTGGTTACCCCCGACAACCACCCGATCAAGGCGGCGTCGCTGCTGCGTGGAGTCGGGTATGTGTTCAATTATCCTTACGTCACCACTCCTTGCTTCCTGTTGCGCCTGCCACAACCCGCCGCCGCCCCCGGTCTGCTGGCAACCGAGATGGGTGACACCTATACGTGGCCCGGTGGGGCCGGCCCCGACCGTTCCATCGTCGCCTATTCTGCGATCTGCGCCCACAAGCTCGCCTATCCTTCGCCACAGGTCAGCTTCATCGGCTATCGCGACAAGGCCACTCCCATCTATCCTCGCGGGAATGTGATCGGCTGCTGCGCGGAGAAGAGCGTCTACGACCCGTCGGCCGGTGCCAGGGTGCTGGGCGGGCCGGCCCCGCAGCCACTGGCTGCCATCCTGATCGAACACGATGCCGCCACCGACGAATTGTTCGCAGTCGGTACCTTCGGCGGCCACAAATTCAAGGAATTCTTCGAAAAATACGAATTCAAGCTCACTCTGGAATCGGGCAGTACAAAGGTGCGCAATAGGGTCGGCGAAAGCGCGGTGGTAAAGCCGCTCGCACAATATTCCCGCCAGACCGCGCAGTGCTAGCCCGCTTGTGATTCCGTGGATTGAAGAAGGTGGCGAATTCCCTCCACTAGAGGCCGCGCTGACCGAGCCGAACGGGCTGCTTTGCGCCGGCGCCGATTTGGCGCCGGAAACCTTGCTCAAGGCGTACACACGCGGGATATTTCCCTGGTTCAACGACGACCAGCCCATTTTGTGGTGGACTCCCGATCCTCGCATGGTCCTGTTCCCCGATGAATTCCGTGTCTCGCGGTCACTGGCAAAGATCGTCAAGGCGGCGAAGTTCGAGATCCGTTTCGACCACGCTTTTCGGGACGTAATCCGCCATTGCGCGGCGCCGCGCCGCGGTAGGGAAAACAGCGGCGGCGGCACCTGGATTGTGCCGGCCATGCAGGACGCATACCTGCGCCTGCATGAACTCGGCCACGCCCATTCGGTCGAAAGCTGGCAGGCCGGCGAATTGCAAGGAGGCTTGTACGGTGTCGCGATCGGCAAGGTATTTTACGGCGAATCGATGTTTACGCGGGTGAGCGATGCATCCAAAGTGGCGTTGGTGGCATTGGTGGAAAAACTGCGCCGCGACGGTTTCGCATTGATCGACTGCCAGCAACAGACTCGCCATTTGGCCCGCTTCGGCGCGCGGCCAATCCCTCGCCGCGAATTCGCCGCACGGCTCGCGGAATTGATACACTTTAACGAACCATCGTCTGTCTGGAAATAGGGAAGGTCTGAATGAGAATTGGGGATCGCGTTTTGACGAGATTGGCCCATATGCTAGGCGCGGAGCTGGTGTGAATATTGAACATATGCACCCAGCTTCGCAACAACGCAAATGGGCCAATATCGTCAAAACCCGGAGGGCGCGGTCTTGGCGGGCGGTCTGCGTTGTTGCGCTCCTAGTGAAGGGTAGTACCATTCACGTCGTCGCGCGCCTAGCAGCCCATCCCGCCAAGACCGCGCGCGACCCCAATTCTCATTCAGACCTTCCCTAGACATTGTCCAAGTTAAACGACCTCCCCTTCGCCAACCTGCAGTTTTATGCAACGGCGCCCTACCCCTGCAGCTACCTGCCGGGCCGGCTTGCCCGTTCGCAAGTCGCTACACCAAGCTACCTGATCGATACCGCCGCCTATGGCCATCTGGTTGCATCGGGCTTTCGCCGCAGCGGAGCATTCACCTACCGGCCCTATTGCGATCATTGCCGCGCCTGCGTGCCGGCGCGCGTCCTGACCCAGGAGTTCGAGGCCAATCGCTCGCAGCGGCGCACCCAGCAGCGCAACGCCCACCTCACCACGCGGGTGATCGAACTCAAGTTTTCGCACGAGCACTACGCCCTGTACCGGCGCTACCAGAGCGCGCGCCACGCCGGCGGCGGCATGGATCACGATAGTCGCGAGCAGTATTCGCATTTCCTGTTGCAAAGCAATGTCAATACGCGGCTGGTCGAATTTCGCGAGCATGGCGTGCTGCGCATGGTCAGCATCATGGATCAGCTCGCCGACGGCCTTTCTTCGGTCTATACCTATTACGACGCACACCAGCCGGCCATGAGCCTCGGCACCTACAGCATACTTTGGCAAATCGCCGAGGCGAAGCGACGTGGCTTGCCCTATCTGTACCTGGGCTATTGGATCGCGGAAAGCCGCAAGATGAGCTACAAGGTGCAATTTCAGCCCATGGAAGGTTTGGTGCGAGGTTCCTGGACTCGCATCAGCAAATGATCCCGGGGAACTGGCGGCAGCCGTCTTGTAAAATGACGGCATGTGGCTCTACCCTCTTGCGCGTGCCGCGCTGTTTCAACTGGACCCCGAGCGCGCCCACCATCTGGCGCTAGGCGCGCTGCAAAAGACCGCCTGGTTGCATCCTCCGCCGCGGTTTCCGGCAAGCGCCCGCCGCGAAGTATTCGGCCTGAGTTTCGATCACCCGGTGGGACTCGCCGCCGGCCTCGACAAGAATGGCGAATACATCGATGCATTGGCCGCATTGGGCTTTGGCTTTATCGAGGTCGGCACCGTAACGCCCAGGCCGCAGCCCGGCAACGCCAAACCACGCCTGTTCCGGTTGACCGGACACGAAGCGCTGATCAATCGCCTGGGATTCAATAACGGCGGCCTCGACAACTTTCTCATCAACGTCAAGCGCGCACGCTACCGCGGCGTGCTGGGTCTCAATATTGGCAAGAATTTCGATACGCCTATCGAAAATGCCGTGGACGACTATTTGACTTGCCTGCGCGGCGTCTATCCGTACGCAAGTTATGTCACGGTCAATATTTCCTCTCCCAATACCAAGGGCTTGCGCGATCTGCAAAGCGCGGCGCAGCTCGACAAGCTGTTAGCGGCACTCAAGGCAGAGCAACGCGTACTGGCGCGCAAGCACGGGAAACCGGTGCCGCTGCTATTGAAGATTGCGCCCGACCTCGACGCAGCAGGCATCAACGATATCGCCCGGCTGACCGAGAACCACGGCTTCGACGGCATTGTCGCGACCAACACCACGCTGTCCCGCGACGGCATTGCCGGTCACCGCCACGTGCAAGAAAGCGGCGGCCTGTCGGGCCGGCCTTTATTCGAGCGTTCCACGGAAGTGTTACGCCTGCTCGCCAAGGCGGTGCGCGGCAATTTGCCGATCATCGGCGTAGGCGGCATCCTGACCGGCGCCGACGCCAAGGCAAAAATCGATGCCGGCGCCTCGCTGGTGCAGATCTACACCGGCTTCATCTATCGCGGTCCCGACCTGATTCGCGACTGCGTGAAAGCAATAGGCTGACATGCGTATCGGCATACCCAGGGAAATCAAGGATGGCGAGCGCCGGGTTGCCCTTACACCCGATGCCATCCGTGGTCTGATCGCGGCAGGTCACATGGTCGTCGTGCAATCCGGCGCCGGTACCGCTTCGGGCTTCGGCGACGCCGATTACGCCGCTGGCGGTGCGCAACTGGCCACCGCCGCCGAGGCCTACGCCTGCGATCTGGTGGTCAAGGTCAAGGAACTGCAGGCAGCCGAGTGGCCGCTGTTGCAGGCGGGCAGCATGCTGATGGGCTTCCTGCACCTGGGCGCCGACGCGGAAACGTGCCGCCATTTGCTCGACCGGCGTATCACCGCGATCGCCTATGAGACCGTCGCCGACGCCAACAACGAGCTGCCGATCCTGAAGCCGATGTCGCAGATGGCCGGCCAACTGGCGATCATGGTCGGACAGCACCTGTTATTGGCGCCGCAAGGCGGACGCGGCCTGATGATGGCCGACGCACGCGTCGTCGTGTTCGGCGCCGGCAGTGCCGGAGCGGCAGCGGCAAATCTTGCGGTGGCGTTGGGCGCGGACGTCACCATCGCTTCGCGCTACGGACCACGCCTTGCATCGCTGGCACACCGGCTCGGCTCGAAAGCGCGAACGCTTACCATTGAAAATGCCGACGCCGGCAAGCTGGTGGCACAAGCCGACCTGGTGATCGGCGCGGCGCACACGCCCGGGCGCGCCACACCGGTGCTGCTGTCGGCGGCCCAGGTGCGCAGCATGGGAGCAGGATCGGTGCTGATCGAAATCGGCATCGATGCCGGCGGCATTGCGCAAACATCGCGCCCGACCACGCACGCTGCACCGACCTTCGTCGCCGAAGGCGTCGCACATTATTGCGTGCCGAACATGCCGGCGGCGATACCGAGATCGGCTTCGCTCGCCATTTCCGCTGCGGTGCTGCCGTTTGTCCAGTCCATTGCCACGACCGGCTTGACGGCGGCCTTGCGCGCCGATGTCGGACTCGCCGGCGGGCTGCAAATGCATGGCGGGAGCATGACGCATGCCGAAATTGCCGCGCGCCACGGACTGCCCTGCCGCGACCTGGACGCACTGCTGCACGCCTGTTGATTATGAAAAGCCTCGCCGATCGCATCGATGCCTTGCTGCCGCAGACGCAATGCCGGCAGTGCGAGTATGAAGGTTGCCGCCCCTACGCGACAGCGATTGCCGCCGAGAATGCCGCCATCAATCGATGCCCGCCGGGCGGCGATGAAGGCATTTCTGCATTGGCGCAGTTACTGAATGTGCCAACCTTACCGCTTGACGCCACCTGCGGCACCCACCAACGCTTTCGCGTCGCCTTCATCGACGAAGAGACTTGCATCGGGTGCGCAAAATGCCTGCCGCCCTGCCCCACCGATGCCATTGTCGGCGCCGGCAAATACCTGCACCAGGTGGTGCCGGCGCTTTGCACCGGCTGTGAGCTGTGCATCGCACCTTGCCCGGTGGATTGCATCACCATGATCGACGATCCGCAACAGCCGGCGATGATGGACAAGGGGCGTGCGCGGCTGCGATACGGTTTTCACCAGTTTCGCCGCCGACGCGAAAGCGACGAACGCAGCGCCTATCTCATTGAGCGCGAGCGGCAGGCCCTGAAAGGTTCACCGTGACCGAGGCAAGAGTGATGAAGCCCGCCGAACGGCGCAGGTTCTTCGAGCGCCTGCGCGAGCTCAATCCGCAGCCGAAGCCCGATCTGGCCTATGCGTCGCCGTTCGAGTTGCTGGTGGCGGTCATCCTGTCCGCACAGGCCACCGACAAAAGCGTCAACCTCGCCACCGACAGGTTGTTTCCGGTCGCCAATACTCCCAAGCAGATCCTGCGCTTGGGCGAAGATAAGCTGATCGAGTACATTCGCACCATCGGCCTGTTCCGCACCAAGGCGAAGAATGTGATCGCCACCTGCCGGATGCTGATCGCGGAACACGATGGCCAGGTACCCGATACCCGCGAAGCGCTGCAGGCATTGCCGGGTGTCGGCCGCAAGACCGCCAATGTGGTGCTCAATGTGGCATTCGGCCAGCCGACCATGGCGGTCGACACGCATATTTTTCGACTCGGCAATCGCACCGGACTGGCGCCGGGCAAGGACGTGCTGGCGGTGGAAGAAAAACTGGTCAAAGTGATCCCGGCCGAATTCATGCAGCACGCCCACCACTGGCTGATCCTGCACGGCCGCTACATCTGCATCGCGGGCAAACCCAAGTGCGGCCAATGCCCGGTGTACGACGTCTGCGGCTTTCGCAGCAAGCAGGACTTCGTCGAATAGCCATGTTCCAGCCGAGTCGGGACCAAGCCCGCGATTTCTGGTTCGAAGCCTGGGGCAAATATCGTGCGCAACAACCCTTGTCGCCACTGGAAAGCATGGCGGTCGAAATCGTCGGCCGGCATCCGGAATACCAGGACTTGCTGGCGGATCGCGACGCCTATCTCGAAAAACACCGGGATCGCGACTATCCGCCCGAATTCGGCGAGACCAATCCCTTCCTGCACATGGGCATGCATTTGTCGATTCGCGAGCAGGTATCGATCGACCAGCCGGTCGGCGTGCGCGACGCGCACCGGCGCCTCAGCGAAAAATTGGGCAATACCCTAGACGCCGAACATCAGATGATGGATTGCCTGGCGGAAATGATCTGGTCGGCCCAGCGACAACGCTCCGCGCCCGATGCCACTCTCTATCTGAAATGCCTGCAACGTAAAACTGGCGCATAAGGAATCGACGGCCGAAAAAAAGCCCGCTAGAAGCGGGCTTTTTCCTGCGTTGCGGCGCAGATTCAATATTTCATTTTCAGATCGGACGACTGGCTGGCAAAATACGCGGCCAGGTCGCGGATATCTTCCGGCTTCAACGCCTGTGCCTGCGCTCCCATGATCGGGTTCTTGCGTTTGCCGGCCTTGTATTGCGTCAGCGCGATCACGATGTAGTCTTCGTGCTGCCCAGCCAGAATCGGGTACTCGGGCAGGGCCGGCTTGGCGCCGGCTTCGCCGTGGCAAATCTTGCAAGGTTCGGCCTTGCCTTTACCGACCTCGGCGTTGCCGCCGGCGGCAAACGCGGGAATGGCCAGCACGGACAGCAGTGTTGCCAGGAAAAATTGGCGGTTCATCATCGGTTCCTATTTCTGTCCGTAGTAGGCGGCAACGTCGGCCATGTCTTTTGCGGTCATGGCGTTGGTCAGGCCCTTCATAGTCTGGTTGTAGCGCTCGCCGGACTGGTATGCCTTCAAGGCAGACGCGATGTAGGCGGCGCTCTGTCCGCCCAGCTTCGGCACGTGATACACCTCCGGGAAGGCAGCCTTGGTGCCGGGAATGCCGTGGCAGCCGGAACAGATGGCGGCAGCCTTGCGTTTGCCGGCAGCGGCATCGCCCTGCGCCGGAGCCTGGGCCATGGCCGTGCCGGACAGCAGCAAGGTACTGGCAATAATGAATTTATTCATGTCGTTTGGGAAGGCGGGCATAGGCGGCCCGCTCGTATAAATATGGGTTTGTTGCAGCCCGGAATTGTAGCATGGCGACCGGCCGTCCCCAAGCACCGCGCGCCGGCTTTTTCGCTCAGGTCTTGTCGCCGGTGGCGGCCGTCACGCCCGACCAGATCGCTTTCCCGCCACTGGCGCGCTGCAAGCGTTCGACCAGCTCCGCGTGGCGGGCCTGATCGTCGGCATCGGCGCGAATCACTTTCAGCTTTTCGGGTCGCGAAAATGCACCCTTGACCTGACCGCGAGCGCCTTGGGCCGGGCTTTCGAGGCCAATTGCCAGGCTGTCCTGGCCGCGTGTCATCGCTACATAGACGTCGGCCAGCAATTCGGCATCAAGTAAGGCGCCGTGCAGGGTACGCGCGCTATTGTCGACCTGATAACGTTCGCACAGCGCGTCCAGCGCGTTGCGCCGTCCTGGGTGCAGTTCTCGCGCCATCGCGAGCGTATCGATGACGCCGCAGCGTTCGGTGATCGGTGGCTTTTCCAGCCTCTTCAATTCCGCATTCAGGAAGCCCACGTCGAACGGGGCGTTGTGAATGATCAATTCCGCGCCGTCTACGTATTCGAGGAAATCGGCGGCAATGTCGGCGAATTTCGGCTCGTACTCCAGGTCTTCCAGGCGAATGCCGTGAACCTGGGTGGCGCCTTCGTCGATCTCGCGTTCCGGGTTGATGCGTTTGTAAAAGGTGTTGCGCGTCACGCGCCGGTTGATCATTTCCACGCAGGCGATTTCGATGACGCGATGCCCCTGGTTTGGATCCAGGCCGGTGGTTTCGGTATCCAGTACGACTTGGCGTTTCATCTCAGGCCTTTTTCAGAATCGATTCGACACCGAGGTTGGCCAAGGCATCGGCGCGCTCGTTTTCCGGGTGCCCGGCGTGCCCCTTCACCCAACGCCATTCGATCTCGTGCTGCGCGGCCAGGCCGTCCAGGGTTTTCCACAGGTCGGCGTTTTTCACCGGCTTCTTGTCCGAGGTGCGCCAGCCGTTTTTCTTCCAACCGTGAATCCACTCGCTGATGCCTTTTTGCACGTAAGAGGAATCGGTATGCACCACCGCCGAGCACGGCCGCGTCAGGGTCTTCAGGGCCTCGATCACTGCCTGCATTTCCATGCGGTTATTGGTGGTGGCGGCTTCACCGCCGAACATTTCCTTTTCCGTGCCGTTGTAGCGCAACAAGGCGCCCCAACCGCCGACCCCGGGATTGCCCTTGCAGGCCCCGTCGGTATAGATATTTACAATTGTCATTTCACCAATTTTAAGGTGCTGCCGCGCTTGGCGGCGGCGGCGAACTTGCGCTGATTCACGGCCTGGTTG
>CAZCKI010000069.1:0-10497 GCA_964498815.1 uncultured Burkholderiales bacterium | reverse complement strand
GCTGAAAGACCAGGGCCTCAAGTACCGCGACCTGGCCCCGTCGCTGGGGCTTTCCGAGGCCAGCGTCAAGCGCCTGTTCGCCTCCGAACGTTTCACCGTCGAGCGCCTGGTGGAGGTAGCACACCTGCTCGGCTTCACGCTGGCCGAACTGAGCCAGGAAGCCGCCGCCGGCAGTTCGCGCCTGCGCACGCTCACCGAGGCGCAGGAACGCGAGCTCGTGTCCGACATCAAATTGTTGCTGGTGGCGGCCTGCGTGCTCAACCAATGGGCGCTCGCCGACATCCTCGCCGCGTACCGGCTCAACGAAGCCGAGGCGCTGCAGTATTTGCTGCGCCTGGACAAGCTCAGGTTGATCGACCTGCTGCCGGGCAACCGCATCCGCCTCAACATCGCGCGCGATTTCGACTGGCGGCCGAACGGTCCCATCCGCGACTATTTCCGCAACCACTGGCTGCACGATTTCATGGACAGCGGCTTCAACCGCGAGGAAGAAGTCGAGGCCTTCGCGCACGGCATGTTCACCGAACAGGCGCTGACGCAGATGCAGGGCGAACTGAAGCGGGTACGCCAACGCTTTGCCGAGCTGCACGCCGAAAGCCTGGCGGCGCCGCTCGCCAAACGTCGCGGCACCGGCCTGATGCTCGCCATGCGGGAGTGGGAGCCGGCGGCGTTTGCGGACCTTAGACGCTAACACGCAACATTGCCGCGAGCGAGCGGAGAAGTGCGAGCTACCCCTTTATAATGCGTCACAGTTTTCTTGCCCACCGCCGATGCTCGCTTCGCCCTCCCCCCGCCTGTTTGAAGGTCTCAATCCGGAACAACTGAAGGCTGTAACGCTGCCGCGTGTATCCGCGCTGGTATTGGCCGGCGCCGGCTCCGGCAAGACGCGGGTGCTGACGACGCGCATCGCGCATTTGATCCAGAGCGGTCAGGTCAGTCCCGGCGGCATCCTCGCCGTGACCTTCACCAACAAGGCCGCCAAGGAAATGCTCACGCGGCTTTCGGCGATGCTGCCGATCAACACCCGCGGCATGTGGATCGGCACCTTTCACGGCCTCTGCAACCGCCTGTTGCGCGCGCACTATCGCGACGCCAACCTGCCGCAGACCTTCCAGATCCTCGATTCGGGCGACCAGCAGTCCGCCATCAAGCGGCTCCTCAAATCGCTCAACGTCGACGAGGAAAAATTCAAGCCGCGCGAGCTGGGCTGGTTCATCAACGGCAACAAGGACCAGGGCCTGCGCGCTTCCGCCGTCGAAGCGCACGACGATTTCACCCGCCGCCAGGTCGAGCTCTACCGCGCCTACGACGAACAGTGCCAGCGTGAGGGGGTGGTCGATTTCGCCGAACTCTTGTTGCGCTGCTACGAATTACTGTCGCGCAACCAGCCGCTGCTGCAGCACTACCGCGACCGCTTCCAGTACATTCTGGCCGACGAGTTCCAGGACACCAACGGCTTGCAATACAAGTGGATCAAGCTGCTGGCAGGCGACCACGCCGCCGTGTTTGCCGTTGGCGACGACGACCAGTCGATCTACGCGTTTCGAGGAGCCGAAGCGGCCAATATGCGCGAGTTCCAGCGCGACTTCGCGCACGACAACGTCATCAAGCTGGAGCAGAACTACCGCTCGCAGGGCTATATCCTCGACGCCGCCAACGCCGTCATTTCGCACAACACCGACCGCCTCGGCAAGAACCTCTGGACCGACGAGGGCAAGGGCGAGCCGCTCCGCGTCTACGCCGCGCACAACGACGAGGACGAGGCACAATTCATCATCGACGAGGTAAAGCAGTTGCACCGCGAGGGCCGCGCCCTGGTCGACATGGCGTTGCTCTATCGCTCCAACGCGCAATCGCGGGTGCTGGAACACGCGCTGTTCCGCGCCGGTGTGGCGTATCGCGTCTACGGCGGCCTGCGTTTCTTCGAGCGCCAGGAAATCAAGCACGCGCTCGCCTACCTGCGCCTGGCCGGCAATCCGGACGACGACGGCGCCTTTTCGCGCGTCATCAATTTCCCCACGCGCGGCATCGGCGCGCGCTCGGTGGAGCAGGTGCAGGAGCTCGCGGCGCGCTACAACATCTCGATGTACGCAGCCGCCGCCAACGGCATCGCGCAAGGCACGCTGACCGGGCGCGGCGCCAACGCGATCGGGTCCTTTCTCAAAATTTGCGAAGCGCTGAAAGCCTCTTCCACCGCCGTGACGCTGCCCGAGCTGGTCGACGAGTGCCTGGAAAAAAGCGGGCTGAAAGCGCACTACGAATCCGAGCGCGAAGGCGCCGACCGGCTGGAGAATCTCGCCGAGCTGGTGACCGCAACCGCGCAATTCCAGGAAGAGTACGACGGCGACGAAACGCCGCTGATCGGTTTTCTCACCCACGCCAGCCTCGAAGCCGGCGAACACGAGGCCGGGGTCAGCGACGACGCCCTGCAACTGATGACGGTGCACGCCGCCAAGGGCCTCGAATTCAAGGCGGTGTTTTTAAGCGGACTGGAAGAAGGACTATTCCCTCACGACAATTCGCTCAACGATCTGGGCGGCATCGAGGAGGAACGTCGCCTCATGTACGTGGCCATCACGCGTGCGCGCGAACGGCTCTATCTCTCGCACGCCGCCAGCCGCATGCTGCACGGCCAGGTGCGCTACGGCGTGGTGTCTCGTTTCATCGACGAAATCCCGGCTCCACTCTGCAAATGGATCGTGGTGCCGGAAAAGCAGGCCGCCTATGGCCAATACTCCCCCGGCCGCCAATCGAGCTTTTTCGATCCGCCGCGCGGTGGTAATTACGCATACAACCAGTACGGCGGCGCTACACCCAAAGATCCCAAGGCAGCCGAATATGGGCGCGATGGTTCGCCCGATGTCTCGCGCGCCGGCTTTGAAACGCGCAAGGCCAACGATCAGCCGTTCGCGGTCGGGCAAAACGTGCTGCACGCCAAGTTCGGCGAAGGCGTGGTGCTCAATTTCGAAGGTGCCGGCAACGATGCACGCGTGCAAGTCAAGTTTCGCAACGATGGCGCCAAGTGGCTGGCGCTGCAATACGCCAAGCTGACGGCGATCTAGCGTCCGCGTGCGCGGCTAATCCGCGTCCGAGCCGAACGGCCCGCCGGCCGGCTCTTTCTTGCGCTCCACGTCGAGCGGCGCTTGCAAAGCGGTCGCGGCACGGAAAAACTCGACCGGGTCGCGCATGGAGCGCACGCGCATGAACGGCGGCAGCAGCGTGGACGCACCGCGCACCACCGACACCTGCTTCTCGGTCTCGTTCTTCAGCACCCACTGCGTGGTCACGGCCAGCACCGCCAGCACCGAGACGATGGCGCCGATCAGGCGCGGACGGCGCGGCACCACCAATCGCAAATGCAAAAAACAAACGCCCGCGAACAGTAGCCACAACACCGGCGTTTCGTACTTGCCGACCCCGTTCCACGCCAGCGAATATTCGAAAAAGCGGGCGAACTTGTCGGCGGCGAAGAAAACGATCTCCGCCGTCAGCACGATCAGTGTATGGCGCAGGAAGCGCGCGTGCGAGGTGACGATGCGTGTCACCAGCGCCCAAGTGCCGGCCCACACCAGGTCGATGAACGGCAGCATGATCAGCGGCACCATGTAGTTGCCGTACTTGCGCTCGCCGGTTTCGTTGAGCCAGGTGAAAAACACGCCGGTGACGAGCAACACCAGGAGCGCCAGCCACACCAAGGGAAATTCGTTGCGCGGCAACCACCCGGTCACCACGTCGCCGCTCGGCAATTCGGGCGGCACGACGTAGGCGGCGGTGCGAATCCGCAAGTGGGTCCTGCCCACGGTCAGGTTGGCTTCGTCGGCGATCAACAGGCGCCTCACCGTCTCGTGGCCGTTCGCGCCGAAGGTGACGACCGAGCCGTTGAGGCTGCCCAGATCCTCCGCCCACAGGTGGCCGCCCTCGTCCTCGCTCACCGTCAGGTGCCGCGCCGCCACGTAGGGGTCGTCGAGCACCAGGTCGTTGTCGTAGCCGCGGCCGATGTGCGCCGTGCCGGAAAACTTGTGGCGCGACAGCAGCTCGCCGGATTTACCGAGCACTTCCAGCCAGTACACCGCGCCGCCCGTGGATTCACTCATGGCTTCACCTTGATGTCGGCGAGAAAGCGCCGCGCCAGGCGGGCCGCGTTTTCGTAACTCACGCCGTTCATTTCGATGCGCGAGGTCAGCATTTGCAGGCTGTGGTCCTGCGTGATGGCGCTGACGTCGATGTTGTAAAGCCCGGCGAAGTCGCGGTAAGCGACCGCGCACCACTGCACCCGCAGGGGAGGATGTTCGTCGCCCGGTAACTTCACAAAGTCCTCGTGGCAGGCCGGTGCGGTCATGCGCTTCACGCTGCCGCCGGCGTAATGATTGGCCGAACCCGCAGCCACGAAAGTGGAAAACTGAAACGCATTCAGGTCGAGACTGCTGTAATAGGCGTGCGAAATCTCGATGTCGCCGACGCGCAGTTCGCCGGAAATGAAATGCCAGATCTGCGTATCGCAGCTCGACTGGTCGGCCTGCGCACGCGGCTTCGGCTTGGCGTCGGCGTTGGTGCGTGCCCAGCAGGTAAACCAGCCATCGGCGTTTTCCGGCACCGTGTACGGTCCGAGGGCCGCGGTTTGAAAGCCCTTGCCTTCGATGGCGTCGTACAAGCCCACCTGCCAGTCCACCAGCTGGCGGCCGATTTCGGCGCGCGATGCGGCCGCCGTGATCGGCTCGGGCAGGCGCGCTTTTTTCAGTAGCGCCGCCGCGAATTTTGCCGGCACCAGGAAGCTCACCTGCTCGGCGCCGAAGGCGATCTTGGCGACGTTGATGCCGGCGATGCGCGAGGTCGAACTCAGGGTCGGCCCGCCGCTCATGCCTGGATTCATTGGGCCGGACAGGTGGATGCGCTCGTTGTAGCTGCGCTCCACCAGCCCGCTGTAATTGCCCTCCATGACCGCAAAGCCGATGTCGAGCGGATTACCCAGGCTGAACAGCTTTTCGCCGCGCGGCAGATTGTCGGCCAGGGCGCGCGCATCGAATTCGAAAAATTGCCAGCCGCCCTTGTCCAACTGGATCAGGGCGAGGTCGTTGACCACATCGAAAGCCAGCAGCTTCACGTCGCCGTGCGAACCGTCCGCCGAGACGTACTCCATGCGATAGGTCTGCGGCTCCATCGCGTGCTGCGAGACCACGTGATAGTTGGTCACCGCAAGCCCCGATGCGCTGACCAGGAAACCCGATCCGGTCGACGACTTTTGCGAAGCCGAATTGACCAGCGTGCGAATTTGCAACAGGCGCGGCTTGGCGCTTTTGTAAATCGCCTCGGCGCTGGCCGACACCGCGGGCGCTGCCGGCGCGGTAGCCGATTCGGCGGCGCCTGCGGCCAGGGCCAGCAGGGAAAATAACAGTAGGGAACGCATCGACCGATTGTACCTGTGATCGGTCGCAGGCAAAGTGGCCTGGGTCACTTCCAGGCAGATACCGTCAGGCGCCGCCGCTAACGCGGCTTCGCCGCGTAGCTCCGGTCAGGAACGCAGTTCGCCGTTGGTGCGAATCACGGCGATATCGACGAATTTGCCGCCGTGGTGAAAGCCGGGCTTGAACACCACTTCGAAGCCGCCGACATCGACCCGGGTCAGCGCCGACAGCGACTTGTACAGCGATTCGCGGGTGACGCCGCCGTTCACTTTCTTGATGCCTTCCACCAGCACCTTGGCGGCGATGCAGCCCTCCATCGCCGTGATTGACATCGTTTCGGTCTGTCCGAACGCGGTCCACGCCTCGTTGCACTCGTTGACCACGCCGATGCCCGCCGATTTCGGCGTCGGCACGGTGAGGCCGACGGTGATGCCGCCCGCCATCGGCCCCAAGGCCTTGGCGAGTTGGCTCACGCCGGCGAAAGAGAGCGAGGACACCGGATACGGCTTGTTGGCGGCGTGCAGCTTTTTCACCATCTGCGCCGCGGGGGCATATAAGGTCGTCACCAGGATCATCTGCGGATCGGCGGCGATGATCTTCGCCACATCGGCGTCGGTGAGGTCGGTGTTGCGCTTGATCGCCACCGCCACCGGTTTTTTCATGAACTTGTCCAGCACCTTGGAGACGGTGGCGAAGTTATCCTTGCCGACCGCGTCGTCGTAGTGCAGCACCACCACCCGCGTCGAGCCGAGACTGCCCCAGAAGGTGATGATCTTGTCGATTTCGTCGGCGTAGGTGGCGCGCACGGTGAAGACGTATTCGTTCTGCTTGCGGATCGCATCGGCGCCGGTGAAGGGCGCGAAGAACGGCACCTTGGCGGCCGCCACCGCCGGCATCGCCGGGATCGACAGCGTAGCCGAGGCATAGCCGAACAAGGCCACCGCCTCTTCGCCTTCGAGCAGCTTCTTGGTGTTCTCGGCGGAAAGCTTGGTGTCGTTCTTGTCGTCGAGCGTCACCAGCTTGATCTTTTGTCCGCGCACGCCGCCGGCGTCGTTGACCTTCTTGAAATAGGCGAGCGCGCCGTTGCGGATATCGTTGCCCAGCTCGGCGTTGCCGCCGGTGAGCGGGGCCGATTGGCCGATGACGATTTCCGCCCGCGCCGACAGGGCGAAAAGGGCCAACAGCAACAAGGCAAAACGGGATTGCATGATACGACCTCAATTGTCGGGGAAAAACTGAGTCGCAATAGTCGCAAATTTCAGCCTATTCTCGTCTTGACGCAGCGCAATATCAAGTACTTGGCACGCATTTTTGGCGCCAAAATAGGGGAACCGCTGATACGGAAACCTACAACTCCGAAAAGACCGCGCGGAAGCTCGTGTACTGGGAAAGCGTGTACACCGGCAGGAACAGCATCAGCCCCAACACGCCGGGAATGACGCCCAGGTTGCCCGGCAGGGTCGCGAGCAGGAACAGCAGGCTCACCAGCACCGCAAACAGCGCTATCGGCAGGAAATTGGCGACCCAGGCGTAGAAGCTCCAGCGGATCGCATGCCAGGCCGGCATCGGTTTCAGCGCCAGCAGCGGCGGCGCGAACCAGAGCAGGCTCTTGATCAGCGCCGACAGCGCGAAGCCCGCCAGCACCAGCGATTCCTTGCCCTGCAATTGTTCCGAGAAGATCTTGAAATCGGGCGCACCCTCGGCGTCGAGCGGCACGCTGGACGGAAAGCCCAGCGCCACCATCAGCGCGAACGAAATGATCTCGCCGAACATGGTGACGATACCGACGGTGACCAGCGCGCGCCCGCTGAGCTTGAACGCGGAAAAAAGATGCATGGCCGTCACCGGCAGCCCCGCCTCCTGGTCGCGCGCCGCCAGCGAAAAGCCGGCAAACAGCGCCGGCTGCAGGATCAGCGCCACGATCGAACTGAACGGCGGAAACAGGAAAAAGGTACCCAGCGTCACCAGCACCCACGACGACAGCAGGCGCGCCCACTGCATCGGCTGGGCGCGGAACAGTTTGGCGGCATCCATCAGCCACTGTCCGCCCGCGATGAAGCGAACGTCGTTGACCTTCACGGCAGCCAGTCCCTGGGCGCATCGCCGCCGGCGATATGCAACCGCAGCAGCCGCTCCGAAAACGCGTGATCCTTGGGATGGGTGACTTCCGAATTGCGCGGAAAATAGTGGTAGCCGAGCCGCCCCAGCCAGAAGCGCAGCGCCGCCGCGCGCAGCACCTGCGGCCAGGCTTTGCGCTCGGCCGCAGTAAACGGCCGCACGCCGTGGTAGCCGGCGAGGAACGCGGTGGCGCGCGCCGGCTCGATGCGCGCGGCGGGATAGGCCGCGAAATCGAGGCACCAGTCGTTCACCGCCACCGCCACATCGAGCAGCAATTGTTCGTTGCAGGCGAAATAAAAATCGATCATCTGCGGCACGTGATGGGTGCCGTGGTCGTCCCAGAGGATGTTGTCGCGAAACAGGTCGCCGTGGATCACGCCGCGCGGCAGGTGCAAGGCATCGAAACCGGACTGGTACGCCAGCTCCGCCGCCAGCAACTCGTATTCACTCGCTTTCACCAGCGGCTTCAGGTCTGCCGTGTAGTGCCGCCACCAGGCGAGGCCGCGCCAGTTCTGCATCTGCAAAGGGAAGCTCTGCGCGGCCAGATGCATGCGTGCGAGCGCAGCACCCGTGGCAAAACAATCCTCCGGCGTCGGGTGGGCGAGATCGTTGCCTGCGAGGCGCGTCACCAGCGCGGCCGGCTTGCCGTGCAGGTCGTGCAGCACCGCGCCGTCAGCATCGGCAACCGGTGCGGCGCAGGGAATGTGCGCCTGGTGCAGATGCGTCATCAGCCCCATGTAGAAATCGAGGTCGGCGCGCGGGATTTTTTCGAAAATGGTGAGCACATAGCGGCCCAGCGTGGTGGTGACGAAAAAATTCGAATTCTCGACACCGGCCGCGATGTTCTGGAAATCGATGATGTCGCCGACACCATAGGGCGCCACGAAAGCGCGCGCCTCCTCGACGCTGACGGGGGTAAAAACGCTCATTTCAGATGAGCCAGCTTGCGCGGCACGCTATTTATTGGGGACATGGCTGTAGAAGCCGTAGCGAGCGCGTTTCAGGTCGCGCCGGCCGGACCGGAGCATATCTGGCCATATGTGAGGATCGCGAGCACCGCACGGCGTGCCCTGAAACGCGCGCAGCAGGCTAATGCTGGCATATCTACTTCCATTCGACGACCACCCACATCGGCGGCGAAACCTTCACATCGGGACCGTCGAGCCGGGTGAAATTCCCCTCGCCTTTTTCGTCGATCAGCCAGTAGGGCTTGCCGCCCTTGGGGGTGACTTTCATTTTGTAGAGCTTGCCCCTGACGCGGAATTCCTCGACCTTGCGATCCGGCTCGTTGCGGGTGGTGACCTTGGGGATCAGCTCGGGATCGTCCTGCACCTTGGGCGGCGGCAGCGGCGCCTCCAGCGCGGTCGAACCCTTGGGGACCGGGCGGGCCTGCGATTGGGCGAGCGCCGGGACAGCGATGGCGAGGAAAATCAGTGGGCTCAATTTACGCATGATGTACTCCGGTGGTTAAGCTGCTACCGATCTGGAATTATCGTCGTTCCCGCGAAAGCGGGAATCCAGTGGCTTTCGTCGAACGACACTGGGTCCCCGCCTTCGCGGGGACGACGGTAGTTTTTCAACGAAAGTAGTATGTTGTAAGCACTACCTTCCCTGTCGTTTGATAGACATCAAAGCGACATCTCCAAAGCCTTCTCATCGGCATTCGGCGAAAAACTGCGCTTGCCGTAGTGCGCGAAGATGGCATCGACGACGGCCTGCGGGTCGTCGGTGACCTTGAACAAATCGAGGTCGGCGGGACTGATCACGCCCTCGGCCACAAAGCGGTCCTTGATCCAATCCACCATGCCGGCCCAGAAATCGGTGCCAACCAATATGACCGGCATCTTGCGCAGCTTCCCCGTCTGTATGAGCGTCAGCGCTTCCCAGAGTTCATCCATGGTGCCGAAGCCGCCGGGGAACACCACGAAGGCCATCGCATTTTTCACGAACAAGACCTTGCGCGCGAAAAAGTGCTGGAACATCAGCGATACATCCTGGTGCGGATTGCCACCCTGCTCGTGCGGCAGCAGGATATTGAGGCCCACGCTGGGGCCGCTGCCGGTCTGGGCGCCGCGGTTGGCGGCCTCCATGATGCCGGGGCCGCCGCCGGAGAGGATACCGAAGCCCGCTTCGGAGAGCTTGGCGCAAATCTGCTCGGTGAGCGCGTAGTAGCGGTGCCCCTCGTGCAGGCGCGCGCTGCCGAAGATGGCCACCGCCGGGGTGATGTCGCCCAGTTTCTCGGACGCCGAAACCATTTCGGCGATAATGTTGAACATCCACCACGACTCGCGCGCCGCGGTCAGCGACTGCTGCGTCAGGTTGGGGTCGGCGCGCTTCGGCACCTTGGCCGCTGCGGCCGGTTTTCTTACCGTACTCACGAAACCTCCCATGACAGATTCGCCGGCCACCGAAACCAAACACCTGCTGCTGGTGGACATCTCGAGCTACTTTTTTCGCGCCTTTCACGCCATACGCGAATTGCGCAGCCCGGCAGGAGAACCGACCAACGCCATTTTCGGCGTGGTCAATATGTTGCGAAAACTACGCGAAGAACATCCCCACGATTATAGCGCCGCGGTGTTCGACCCCAAGGGAAAAACCTTCCGCGACGATATTTATCCCGAATACAAGGCCACTCGCTCGGCCACCCCCGAAGAACTCGCCTTCCAGATCCCGCTGATCCGCGAGACCGTGGAAGCGCTGGGTTGGCAGTGCGTGGTGGTGGACGGCTTCGAGGCCGACGACGTGATCGGCACCCTCGCCCGACACGCCAGCGCGCGCGGCGTCAAAACCATGATCTCCACCGGCGACAAGGATCTCGCCCAACTGGTCAACGACCAGGTGACGCTGGTCAACACCATGTCCAACGAAACCCTCGACATCGAGGGTGTCAAAAACAAGTTCGGCGTGCCGCCGGACCGCATCATCGATTACCTGGCCCTGATGGGCGATACCGTGGACAACGTGCCCGGCGTGG
>CAZCKI010000068.1:0-10497 GCA_964498815.1 uncultured Burkholderiales bacterium | reverse complement strand
CGGGCACTGCTCGCCCAGGAAAAGCGTGGTTCGGCGCGGCCTGCGGCCAAAAAGCCGGTTGCGAAGAAACCTGCGAAAAAACCCGCTGCACGTAAGCCGACGGTCAAAAAGGTGGCTCGACGCAAGTAAGGTTTTTCCGAACTCTGCCGACATACCGGCTGTAACGTCTCCTCCTCGTCCTGTTTACAGGACGTTTCGCCCCGGAATCGCAAGGTTCCGGGGTTTTTTATTGCCTTTTTATCGCCTTATCCCTACCCTAGTCCCGCAGCACCCGCTCGACCAGCTTGACGTAGGCTTTCATGGCCTCGTCCTTGCCTAGCCCTTTGATCTTGGCCCAGGCATCGTATTTGGCGCGCCCGACAAAATCGGTGAAGCCGGGCTTGTCGCCGGCCACATCCCCCTCGGTGGCCTGCTTGAAATGCGCGTAAAGCCTTAATTTCATGTCGTTTCCCGGGTCATTTTTGGCCTTGGTGACCTCTTTTGTGGCCTTTTCGAACTGCTTTTTAAGATCGGACATCAGGACTCTCCTCCAAGTTTGCGAGAAATAAGGTCTTTTCCGGCGGCTTGCGCGCGGTCTAGGGGTTTTCAGACGCAGACAATAACGCTAAAGTGGCTGAAATGGAATCGCGCCGGACGTACTTATTACAGGCGTGAAAAAGAGAATTCGGGCTGGTGCCGCGCCGCAGGGCGGACTCCCGATGGGAAAAAACGAACTCACCTGGGCCGCCAACTCGATATGTCCAACCTCCCGACTTTCACCGTGATGGGCCGCGAACGCATGAGCGGCGTCGACACGGCCTGGCTGCGCATGGAGCACCCCAACAATCTGATGATGATTGTCGGTGTGATGATGTTTCCGGAAAAGGTCGATTTCGCCAAACTGAAGACGGTGGTGGAACAGCGCTGGCTGTCCTTCAAGCGCTTCAAGCAAAGGGCGGTACAGGACCCGACCGGTGCCTGGTGGGAAACCGACAAGAAATTCGACCTGCAAAACCACCTGAAGCGCGGCAAGCTGCCCGGCAAAGGCAGCAAGCGCGACCTGCAGGACTATGTGAGCCAGTTGGCCGGGGAAAGCCTCGATTTCAGCAAGCCGTTGTGGCAATTCCAGCTGGTCGATTACCAGGGTGGGTCGGCACTGATCACGCGCATTCACCATTGCTACGCGGACGGTATCGCCCTGATCAGCGTGATGCTGTCCCTGACCGCGGACAACCCCGACGCAAGCCTCGCTAGGCCGAAGCCCGCCGCCAAGCGGCCGCGCGATGAAATGGATTTCTGGACCAGCGTCAGCAAACCGATGGCGAGCGTCTGGTCCGGCGCCATGAAGCTGTCCCGTGGCCTGGTCGAACAAGGCCTGGAAATCGCCAAGGACCCGGCGACCATGCGCGAATTCGCCACCAAGGGCATGGAACTCGCCGACGAATTGCGCAAGATCGCGCTCATGCAGCCCGACTCGCCCACCCGTTTCAAGGGCAATCTTAGCCGCGGCAAGCGCGTGGCGTGGTGCAACCCTCTGCCGCTTGCCGAAGTCAAAGTGATCGGCCAGGCGCTGGGATGTTCGGTCAACGATGTGCTGCTGGCGACCGCCGCGGGCGCCTTGCGCGATTACCTGGAGCGCAAGGGCGACAAGACCGAGGGCGTTGAATTGCGCGCGATCGTGCCGGTCAACCTGCGGCCGATCGAAAAGGCCCACGAACTCGGCAATCAATTCGGTCTGGTATTCGCCGACCTGCCGATTGGCATCGAGGACCCGGTCGCGCGGCTGAAGCAGGTGCGTACCCGCATGCGCGCGCTCAAGGGTTCCTCGCAGCCGATCGTCGCCTTCGTGCTGCTGCAGGCCGTCGGCATGGGGCCGAAGATTTTGCAGGACCAGATTGCCGGCCTGATCGGCCGCAACGCAACCGCGGTCATGACCAATGTGCCCGGCCCGCAAAAGCCGCTGTATATGGCCGGCCGCGAAATCGGCGAAATCGATTTCTGGGTGCCGCAGTCGGGCGGTATCGGCATGGGTGTTTCGATCCTCACCTACAACGGCAAGGTGCAGTTCGGCCTCATCACCGATGCCGGCCTGGTGCCGGATCCGGACAATATCATCAACCGCTTCGGCGACGAGTTCGAGCGGCTGGTGATGCAGACCCTGATGGGTCCCTACGGACCGGAATTTGAGGACGAGTTGGAGAAGGCGTTTGGTGCCGGCGCTCCGTCTGCCAAGGGCGCCCGTCGCAAATAGCGCCTTCCTGTAGCAAAAGTCCCGAAAATCCTACCCGCCCGGGTAGGAGACAGGCCGGCCATTTCGATATATAAATCTCCTGCGCACCGCGAACCATTTCGGGTTCGGTGTTGAGCCGCGAAAGGTTAGGGAGATTTCGGCATGAAAACGTTACTGCTTGCAGGCATTTGCCTGTTGGTTGTCGGTTGCAGTTCTGCACCGAAAGCACTGGAGCCGGGCAAACAGGTGGTACCACCAGCGGGCTGCATGGACCAGCGCGGCCAACCCAGCGCGGAGTGCTGATCATGGAATGGCCGGTCAATGCGACGCCGCAGCAAGTTTTTGAGTGGGCAGTCAAGCATTTCGCCTATCACTCCGACATCGAAGTGTGGGGGATGCCGGAGTTTTGGGCGACCCCGGAAGACCTCAACGCCGATGCGGCCAAGAATGGTGGCGTTGTATATGGCGATTGCGACGACTTTGCCGGCTTGTGCGTGCACGCCCTGCGCGCCAACGGCCACCCGGCCCGCTATGTCACCGTGGCCACCGAGGTCTGCCCCAGCGATACGCCATTCGATCATTGCGTAGCCGAGAGCAATGGCCTGCTGTTCGATTGTCGCTATTTGCAGGGTCTGCAGTCCGTCGATGACCTCGAAGTGGTCGGCTACCGCTTCATCGAAATGTCGGGGCTTCAGCCGGGCGACCCCTGGACCGAGGTTGCGGTGGCCGGATAGCTTTTGCTAGAAGCTGACGATGAATAGCGCTACGCCTGCTATCAGCGTGCCGGCCAATGCAAGGCCATAGCAAGTAAGTTTTACCGGCAAGCCTGTCGGTATGCCGAGGTCGTGCAGGCTGTGATAGATGCGATGCACGCCATGCCAGAGAAACAGGGAAATGATGGCGAGCAGGAACGCCTTTCCGGCCCAATGCCGCGCAAAGGCGAGCGCGTGTTCGTAGCCTAGCAGGTCGCCGGGCAGCAGCCAGGCGAGCGGAACGGCGATGCCGGTGATGAGCACCAGCACCGGGCCGATCAACGCCGACAGCATGCCGCCAGCCCCGAACAAGCTCCAGAAAATCGGCGCATTCGAGCGCTTCACGGCCGCACCGCCATGAAGAGACCAATACACAACACCGTAGCCGCCAATAGCCCCGCGCCAGTAATCAGCGCGGGCGACAAGCGCCTGCCGTTCGGCAAGATCAGGGACATGGTTTTTGGCATGATGCGGAACCAACTCCACGTGTGATACAAAAAAACCAGCAGGAGCAGGACATGCAGCGCGATAGACCACGGCGTCGCAAGAGCGCGTAACCAGGCTGCGTACGCGGCGGGCCCGCCTGCCAGACAGATGACACCGGCCAGCAAGACCAGGGCATAAGCGACGACGAATAGCGCGGTGGCTTCGCGCAGCATGTAGCGCACAAAGAAGGCGTCGCGCAGCCACCAGGCATCCATTGGCCGCACAAAAGGCCGGCGCGCACTCATTTGCCCGCCCCCTTGGGCGCGATGAAACGCAAGAAGTAGTCCATGGCACTGGCCGTTTTGTTCTGATTGACGGCGTTGGCCGGATCGACGCCCTTGGGACAGACTTCGGAACAATAGCCGACTGCGGTGCAACTCCAGACCCCCTCCTCGGCGTGCACCAGTTGCATGCGCTTATTGCTGGCGCCGTCCCGCGAGTCGGCGTTGTAGCGATGCAGCAAGGCCAGCAGGCCGGGCCCGGTGAATTTCGGGTCTAGGCCATATTGCGGGCAGGCGGCGTAACACAGCATGCAGTTGATGCAGCTGCTGAATTGCAGGAACTGCTCGAGCTGGGCGGGAGTCTGCAGGTACTCGCCCTCCTCCAGCGTGCGCGCTTCGCGCGGCACCAGGTAAGGGGTGATGGTCTCGAGCTTGCCGATAAAATCCTCGACGTCGACCACCAGATCGCGCTCGATCGGGAAATGCGCCAGCGGCTCGACGCGAAGTCCGTGTGGATAGTAGTCGCGCAGGAATGTCTTGCAGCCCAGCTTGGGCTCGCCGCTGATCATCATGCCGCAGCTGCCGCAAATCGCCATGCGGCAGGACCAGCGAAAACTGAGGGTGCCGTCGAGTTCGTCCTTGATGTATTGCAGTCCTTGCAGCACCGACATGTCGTCGGTGAGCGGCACGGAGTACTCCTCCCAGACCGGCTTTTCGTCCTGTTCCGGCCGATAGCGCAGTACATCGATCCTGATTTTTCGTACTTCTTCAGCCATGTGCCGCTCCCTTCTGCTTGCGCTCGGCTTCGGCTTTTTCGCCCGCGGCGCCGTAGGCGCGCAGGCCGGGTTCGGATCGGGTGATTTTTACATCGCCATAGTCGATGCGCGGTGCTCCATCGGGATTGAAGCTGGCCAGCGTGTGCTTGAGATAGTTGACGTCGTCGCGACTTTCGTAACCGTCGAGCCGTCGGTGCGAGCCGCGCGACTCCTTGCGGTGGTAGGCGGAATGGACCATCGCCTGCGCCACGTCGAGCAGGTAACCCAGTTCGATCGCCAGCAGCCATTCGGTGTTCCATACGCGCGAGTGGTCGGCGATACGCAGGCGCTGGTAGCGATTCTTCAGTTCGTCGATTTTCTGGCAGGTGACCAGCATCTCCGGCCCTTGCCGGTAGATGCCGCAGCCGTCCTCCATGGTCTTGGCCATTTCGCTGCGCAGGACGGACAGCCTTTCGCGGCCGCCAGTGTCCGTGACCAATCCAAGAGCGCGCTGCGCCACGGCTTTGGCCTGCTTTTCCAATTGCGCGCTGTCGCCGTGCGAGCTTTGCGAGGCGTACCGCGCCGCTTCCATGCCGGCGACTTTGCCGAACACCAGCAATTCGGTCAGCGAATTCGAACCCAGCCGGTTGGCTCCATGGATGCCGATGCTGGAACATTCGCCAACCGAATAGAGGCCTGCCAGCGGCGAAGCGGTGCGGGAGTCGGCGAGGATGCCGCCCATCGTGTAATGCACGGCAGGCAATACGGGAATCGGCGCCAGCGCTGGATTCACACCCAGGTATTCCTCCGCCAACTCGCAAATCTGCGGCAGCCTTTCGTGCAGTTTCTTGGCGCCCAGGTGCCGCAAGTCCAGGTGAACGGCCGGGCCGTGGGGGGTATCGACGGTACGGCCTTTTTGTTTTTCGTGCCAAAAAGCCTGGCTCAGACGGTCGCGCGGGCCCAGTTCCATCGCCTTGTTGCGCGGCGTCGGCTCGGCCGGCCCCAGGCCATAATCCTGCAGGTAGCGATAGCCGTCGCGATTGACCAGGAATCCCCCTTCGCCGCGACAGGCTTCGGTGAATAGCAAGCCGGTGCCCGGCATGCAAGTTGGGTGGTATTGCACGAATTCCATGTCCCGCAGCGGTACGCCGTGACGGTAGGCCAGCGCCATGCCGTCGCCGGTGACGATGCCGCCGTTGGTGTTTTCGCGAAACACCCGACCCGCGCCGCCGGTGGCGATGACGACCGCTTTTGCCTGGATCAGACGGAATTCGCCGCTGGCATTCTCGATCGCCACCAGGCCATGCACCCGGCTCTCGTCGACCAAAAGATCCACGCAGAAATGTTCGTCGAATCGGCGAATCGACGGGTACTTGATCGAGGTCTGGAACAGCGTGTGCAGCATGTGAAAGCCGGACCGGTCGGCTGCGAACCAGGTGCGATCGATTTTCATGCCGCCGAAGGCGCGCACATTGGCGTGGCCGTCGGGCGTGCGGCTCCAGGGACAGCCCCAGTGCTCCATTTGCACCATTTCCTCATGGGCGTGGGCGACAAAATAGTCGACGACATCCTGTTCGCATAGCCAATCGCCGCCGCTTACGGTGTCGTTGAAATGGTGCTCGAGCGTGTCGTCGGCGCGTGTGACCGCTGCCGCACCGCCTTCCGCCGCAACCGTGTGGCTGCGCATCGGATAAACCTTGGAAATCAGCGCGATCGAGAGTTTTGGCGCCGACTCGGCCACAGCGATGGCGGCGCGAAGACCCGCACCGCCGGCGCCGATAATTGCCACATCTGCCTTATAGACATCCACGTCCGGCCTTTTCGCCGGCCCTAGGAATGACCAGCATGATGCAAGGTAATGGACTGCCGCCTGCGCGACTTGATGAAGGTCAAATGAAGGCGAGGTGTCGGCGCCGAATCGTTCGACGGCAGCCGTCCGCTGGGCTACTGCCAAGCTCGCAAATTCAGCCGGTAATGGCCCAGGGCAGGCGATCCAGGTCCAGATTGCCGCCACTCAGGATGATGCCGACACGCTTGCCGCTGGCCGCTATCGTCCCTTCCAGCATGGCTGCCAGCGGCGGGCAGGCGGAAGGCTCGACGACAATCTTCAGTCGTTCCCATATCATCCGCATCGCCTTAACAATGTTTTCGTCGGCGGCGACGCCGATGCCCGCAACATGGTTGCGGATCACATCGAAGGTTCGGTCGGACAGTACTGTGCGCAGGCCATCACAAATGGTATTTGGTGTCATCTCGCGGACACGCTCTCCGCTCGACAGCGACCGATAACCGTCATCCGCCCCGCGCGGCTCGGCGCCATATACCGCGATATCGCCGCGAACACCGTGTGCGGCGATGGCCGTCCCGGACAGCAAGCCGCCGCCTCCCAAGGGGGAAACAACGACGTCGAGATCCGGCTGCTCTTCCAGCAGTTCGAGCACTGCGGTTCCCTGCCCGGCAATCACCGCCTCGTTGTCGAAGGGATGAATCAGCGTATAGCCGTGATCGGCAATCAACTTCTCAACCGCAGCTTCGCGTGCCGCCACGGTTGGGGCGCAATAAACGATGGTTGCGCCATAGGCGGCGATGGCGCGCTTTTTCGGCTCGGGTGCGTTTTCGGGGACCACCACGGTGGCGCGGATGGCGCGCAGGCGCGCGGCCCACGCCAGCGCCGCACCGTGATTGCCGGACGAATGGGTGACCACACCTTGCTTTGCAGCCGCATCGTCGAGAGACATTACGGCGTTACACGCGCCGCGCGCCTTGAACGCACCCACTTTCTGGAAATTTTCGCACTTGAAGAAGACTTCCGCCCCAACCATTTCATTCAACGTTCGGCTGGAAAGCACCGGCGTGCGGTGAATATACGGCCTGATGCGTGCGTGGGCATCGCGAACCTGCGCAAGGGTCGGGTGCGTGTAGCTCACTCGTCCTCCAATTCGGAGTTGGCGAGATCGATGTCCAGCACCTCCATCGCATCGCGGCCCTTCATTTTTGCCACCTTTTCGTAGAGTTTGGTCGCCTCGTCGGTGCCCTTGTCGCCGAACAGCATGAGCAAACCGTTGGCATACTCGATGTGCGCGATCGGCGACTGCGGATTGAGTTTAAGCGCTTGCTTGTAGTGTTCCACCGCGGCATCTCGATTGGCGCCATAGGTGAGTTTGCCGATCATTGCGCCGACCTTGTCGATGATTTCAGCGTGATACGCACCCATGGCGGTATGGGCATCGGCGTGCTTGGGTTGCAACTTGAGCGTGGTTTCCAGCGCGACCTTGATGCGGCCGCCATAGCCTTCCTTCAGTGCTTTCATCACCGAAATCAGTTGCGAATAGCGTCCGGCCGCGTACGCGAACTGATAGTGGGCATTGGAATTTTTCGGCTCCGCGGTCCGCAGCGATTCGGCCATGTCCATGGCTTCCTGGAACAGCTTGATCTTTGCCGCATCCTTCTTTTCCAGGTGAGTGGCGTAGATGGAAGTTGCCTTGATCGCTACCGTGGCGCCCTCGCCCGCAGCGGCGGCTTCGGCAAAGTTGCCGGCGTGAAATTGAATCCACGCCTGGCGCACCTTGGCGTCTTTCGGTAGCGCCTCCAGGTCACCCCTATGTAGCGCATCCCAATGTTTTTTGAGCGCATCGGCGCTCAATGTGATCGATTTCTGTTCATGCGGATATTGGTTCCATTTGGCCATGGCTTTCTCCGATCAGGCGGTATAGTTTTTCATCAGGTGATCGAGATGCTCGCGCGCATCGCCGCGCAAATACGGTGCGATCAACGCCATTACCTGATAGACCCCGCGCGCAAAATGCAGTTCCTGGTCGGCGGCCGTGCCGGGACGCAGGCGCAGGTTTTCGTAATTGAGCCAATAGCTCGCAATCACCAGGATATTCTCGGTCAGCGCGGCAATTTCTTCTTCCGAGGCGCGCATGGCGCCCTGCTCCACCAAGGCATGGCATAGCGCCACGGTTTCGGTGCGCTTATGCGTCACGATCAGGTTGAAGTGGGACTTCCACTTCGTTTCGCGGTTGAGCAAGTCGTCCAGATTGCGATACAGGAACCGGAATTGCCAGATGCGCTCGAACATCATGTGCAGATACAGCCACAGGTCCTCCATGGCGTGCTCCGCATCGGAAAACTGCGCCGGCGCTACGTCGATCGCCTTCTCGAAATCCGCAAACAGGTGCTGGATAATCTCGTCCTTGTTACGGAAGTGGTAGTACAGATTGCCGGGACTGATGCCGAGTTCGTCGGCGATATGGCCGGTGGTGACATTGGCCTCGCCGTGCTCGTTGAACAGTCGCAGGCTTTCCGTCAGGATGCGTTCGCGCGTGCGGGCCGAGCGGGACGGCGGAGGTGGCGAGGCGGGCATGGGTTTATCTTACTACGACGGCCGGGCACGCGGCCGGTCCGCCAATGAAAACGGCCCGCCAAAGCGGGCCGGTCCGGCAAGTGGTATTCAACGATCAGGCGCGTGCGTAGCGCTTGTTCAATTGATTCAGCGCTTTTTGCAAATCGCCCATGCGTGCCTGCAGCTCGCGCACTTCCTTGGCAGACGGCACGCCGAAGGTATTGAGCGTTTTGGCGACGCGCGCCTCAAAAACGTGTTCCAGGCGAGTCACGCCCTCGCGGGTCTGCGCCAATGCGGTATCGACCTTCTTGCCGATATTCTGCTTGATGGCCTTTTCGCTCTTCTTGGCGAAAGCCTTGACTTCGCGTGCCGCCGCGGCGGCTTGCGCGCGTGCGGAAGCGGCCACCTTTTCCTGGGCTGCACGTCCGTCGGTCATCACGACGCCGGCATGACGCGCCAGCGATTGGGCCGCTTCATTGGTCATTTCGCTGAGGCGCTTGGCCTCGAGTGCGATGGCGCCGTACACCTTGGCGGCTTCGCCTTGCGCGCGTTGGGCGGCGTCCTTACCGGCCTGCAGGAGCTTTTGCACGGGGGTTGCGGTCGCGGCAGCCTTGCGGTTGCGCGCTGCCTTGGTGGAGCGGGCAGTTGCCGGCTTGCGCGCGGCGGGCTTCTTCATCGTCTGCTTCTTTGCGGTTTTACGGGTGGTCATGGTGTACTCCTGAAATGGATAGCGGCGAATTCGCCGTTATTGGCGATTGAGGGCCAGTCTAGCCCCCGTATTTAGAGCGTTCACACTAAAGGCGTGGCCGCTGTCCAGGGTCTGCAGACTGTGCCCGGGACTACCCCTCGGTGTATCATCGGCTCATGCAGCAAAATTCCAATAAATAACATCCTCGGGTTGGGAGAATTCGCATGACTTACTTCGTCACCGGCGCCACTGGCTTTGTCGGTAAATTCCTGGTCAAGAACCTGCTGAAGCGCGAAGGCACCATCTACGTTCTGGTGCGCAAGAATTCGCTCAAAAAACTGGAGGCGATCTATCCCTGGTGGGGCCTGGATGCCAAGCAAAAACGTGTGGTGCCGGTGGTCGGCGATCTTGCCAAGCCGAAATTGGGCGTGGCAGCCGCGGAACTTGCCAAGTTGAAGGGCAAGGTCAAGCACCTATTTCACCTCGCCGCCATTTACGATCTTTCCGCCGATGCCGCCAGCCAACAACTCGCCAACATCGACGGTACCCGCAACGCGGTGGAATTCGCAGAGGCGGTCAAGGCCGGATGTTTTCATCACACCTCTTCCATCGCCGCTGCGGGAATGTACGACGGCACCTTCCGCGAAGACATGTTCGAGGACGCCGAAGAGCTCGATCACCCCTATTTCCGCACCAAGCACGACTCCGAGGCTATCGTCCGCAACGAGTGCAAGACGCCTTGGCGGGTGTACCGTCCCGGCATGGTGGTGGGCCATTCGCAGACCGGCGAAATCGACAAGATCGACGGGCCCTACTACTTCTTCAAGTTCATCCAGAAAATGCGCGACATGCTGCCGAAATGGATGCCCACGGTCGGTATCGAAGGCGGCCGCATCAATATCGTGCCGGTGGATTACGTGGTCGACGCCATGGACCATATCGCCCACAAGAAGGGGCTCGACGGTGCCTGCTTCCACCTGACCGACCCGGAACCGATGCGTATCGGCGAAATCCTCAATATGTTCGCCAAGGACGCGCACG
>CAZCKI010000067.1:0-10540 GCA_964498815.1 uncultured Burkholderiales bacterium | reverse complement strand
CGACCCGCTGATGTACCAGGGTGGCGGTGACGCCATGCTGGGCCCGCGCGACGACATCGAAGCGCTGTCCGAGGACTGGGGCGTCGATCTCGAAGGGGAGGTCGGCGTCATCACCGGCGACGTGAAAATGGGTGCGACCCCGGCCGAGGCCGCGGACGCGGTGCGGCTGGTGGTACTGATCAACGACATTTCCTACCGCAAACTGATCCCGGCCGAATTGCAAAAAGGCTTCGGCTTCGTGCACGGCAAGGGGCAGAACGCGCTCTCGCCCGTGGCCGTTACACCGGACGAGTTGGGCGGTGCCTGGAGCGACCAGAAGGGTGCAGGCAAGCTCGACTTTCGCCTGGTCTGCCATCTGCGCGGCGAATGGCTGGGCGCCCCCAATGCAGCCGACGATATGACCTTCTCGCTGTTCGACCTCGTCTCACACGCGGCGAAAACCCGACCATTGCAAGCCGGCACCCTGATCGGCTCCGGCACCGTCTCCAACCAGGACCGCACCACCGGCTTTGCCTGCATCATGGAAAAGCGGCTGGTGGAACAGGTGGAGTTGGGTGCGGCCAAAGAGGATTTCCTGCGCTTTGGCGACGAGGTCGATATCGATATGTTCGACCATCACGGCGAAACCATTTTCGGCGCGATTCATAATCGCCTTGTTCCTTATAAAAGGTAATTTCGCGGCAAATCTCTTTATGTACGAATCGTTCTACATTTCATCTGAATCTGCGGATTGCACGCTTGAAGACATTGCGCAACATGTCTTCGATGCACTCGACATTGAAAAAACTGAAAAGCGAGAAAGCAGCCACGTTTCCCATGGATATTACTTTGCTGGATACGCCACTAACGCATCTATAAAGATTCGTCATCAAGATGAATGGGGAATTGATTTTCCATACCTTGCTCACTTGGAGACTGTGCCAACTTGGGCTACGCCAAAAAGGAAATTTGAGCTAAATCTTGATCCAAGTGATATTGCACGCCGTCTCGCGACGGCCGGTGTCCGTGCCTTTCTCCCTATTGGCGATGATTCCCGTATCGATTGGGATGGAAAAGGAACTTTGTATACACAAGGCAATCCCGCCGGGACGCCTACTGTTTTGAAAGTCTGACATGGCCGGCCAAACCGATCACGCACTGCGCGGCAACTATGAGGGCATGCGCGCCGATTACACGGTCGACCAGGACTGGTCCGCCTATTCCACTGCCGAGCACGATTTGTGGAAGCGCCTGTATGCGCGCCAATCGGTGCTGGTGCCGAAATACGCCTGCGATGAATTCATCGATATCCTCGGCAAGCTCAATTTCGGCGCCGGTATTCCGCGCTTCGATGCCATCAACGCCAAGCTGTTTCCGGCCACGCGCTGGACGCTGGTCGCCGTGCCCGGGTTGCTGCCGGACGACGTGTTTTTCGAGCACCTCGCCAACCGCCGCTTTCCGGTGACCGTATGGCTGCGCACACCGGAGGAATTCGATTACATCGTCGAGCCGGATATCTTCCACGACTTTTTCGGCCACGTGCCGCTCCTGTTCAATCCGGTGTTCGCCGATTATCTGGAGGCCTACGGCAAGGGCGGCGTCAAGGCCAAGGGACTCAACGCCCTCGATTACCTGGCGCGCCTGTACTGGTACACGGTCGAATTCGGCCTGATCCGCACCGACCGGGGCCTGCGCACCTACGGCGCCGGCATACTTTCTTCCGGCGGCGAACTGCCGTATTGCACGGAGAGCGACAAGCCGCACCGCATCCGTTTCGATTTGCTGCGCGTGATGCAATCGAATTACAAAATCGACACCTTTCAGGAAACCTATTTCGTGATCGACAGCTTCCAGGAATTGTTCGACGCGACCGCCCCCGATTTCACGCCCTACTACCAAATCCTGCGCACCCGCCCGGACATCGCCGCCAATGGTCTCGTCGCCGGTGACGAGTTGATCGAACCCGCAATCCACGGCGCGCACTGACGCGCACGCAGCAGAATTTCTCTTGTTCGACTTTTCCGCCGAAGCGGGCCTCTGGGGCCTGTTCCTCTCCGCCTTCGTTTCGGCCACCATCCTCCCCGGCAACTCGGAGGTGGTGCTGCTGGCGGTGCTGGCAAAACATCCCGATACGTTCTGGCTCGCCATCGCGCTGGCGACTTTCGGCAATACGCTGGGCGGCATGACATCGTACGGACTGGGCCGGCTGCTGCCGGCCAGATTCGCCGGCAAAATCGACCCGCGCGCGCTTCGCTGGCTGCAGCGCCACGGCCAATGGGCGCTGCTGTTGTCGTGGGTGCCGATCGTGGGCGACGCACTATGCGTTGCGGCCGGCTGGTTGCGTTTCAACGTAGCGCTGTCGCTACTGATGCTGGCGCTCGGCAAATGCGCGCGCTACCTCGCACTGGCAGCCGGCTGGATGTGGGTGGCATCGCACGTGGCGAACTGAAAAGCAGAAACTCTGAACCACAGAGACACAGAGAGCACAGAGAAGATCAAAAGCGTTCTGGGTTTTCTCTGTGGCCTCTGTGTCTCTGTGGTTCAAACGCTTTTTACCCGAAAAAAGCACCCATGCCCAACGCAGCCACTACTTGATGGTCACCCACAACGGGATCAGCAAGTTGTTGGGCCGGTGCACCACCGATACGTTGGCGCGCGACACCCAGGCACTGTACTGGCGGTGCAGGGGAATCACGTAGGCTTCGTCCTGCATGAGCTTTACAGCGCGGTTGATCATGTCCTGGCGGGCGACCGGATTCATTTCGCTTTCCAGCTTGTCGATCAGCGCATCGAGTTCTTCGTTTTTCGCGTCGCCGTAATTGGCGTCACCCGCGCCGCCGGCGGTCTTGCTGTGCATCACCGGCTTCAGGATGAAGATCGGGTCGGCAGACCCGCCACCCCAGCCCAGCAGGTACGCGCTGACATCGCGGCTCTCCACCTTGGGAAAATAATTTGCTTTCGGAATCGCTTCCACCCTGGCATTGACCCCGATCTTCGCCCACATTGCTGCCGCCGCCACACAAATCCTCTCGTCGTTGACGTAGCGATCGTTGGGGCAAGTCAGCGTGAAGCCGAAGCCGTTGGGATAGCCGGCCTCGACCAGCAGTTTTTTCGCGGCGGCGACGTCAAAGGGCAGGCGCTGGTCCAGCGACTCGGGCACGCCGGCGACGGCGCCCGCTTGCAAGGCAATGCCGGTGACCGCAGCCGCGCCGCGCATCACCTGCGATTTGATCGCCTGGATATCGATAGCTTGATATAGGGCTCGCCGCACGCGCCGGTCCTGGAAGGGGTTCCTGCCCTTCACGTCGGAATACAACAACTCCTTGCGCGCCTGATCGAAGCCGAAAAAGATCACACGAATCTCCGGACCTTCCCACACTTTCAAATCCGGATCGGCTTTCAGCCCCGCCACGTTTTGCACCGGCGGATCGAGCACGAAGTCGAGCTCGCCCGATTTCAATGCCGCAGTACGGGTGGCGTCGTTGGCGATCGGGCGAAACTCCATCGCATCGACATTACCCTCGCCGAGTCCTTCTTTCCAACCCCACCAATCGGCATTGCGCGCAAACAGCGCCTTCACGCCGGGCTCCCACAGGGTCAGGCGAAACGGTCCGGTGCCCATGGCGTTGCGCACCGAGTAGGTCTCTTCCTTGGCCCTGAAGTCCTGCGGCTTCAGCACGCGGTTCTTTTCGCACCAGGCCTTGCTCACGATCATGATGGTGCCGATGTTCTCCAGCGTCACCGGATTGGGTGCCGCGGTGGTGAATTCGACGGTGTAGTCGTCGATCTTGCGGGCGACTCCCGACTGCGTCGAGTACAGCTTGAAGGTGACGGTGGATTGGCGCGCACGGTTGAAGGAAAACACCACGTCGTCCGCCGTGAACGGCGTACCGTCCTGGAACTTGACGCCCTGCCGCAACTTGAATATCCACACCAACGGCGAAGGATTGCTCCACGACACCGCCAGGCCCGGTACAAACTGGTAGTACGAAGCGCGCGAGCGGTTGACCAGATATTCGTAAATGAAATTGTTCTGCCCGTTGTTGAAGGTTTCGTTTTGGCTGTGCGGATCGAAGGTGGCTGAATCGCCACGCGAGGACCAGCGCAGCGTTTTGGCGGGCGCCTCAGTGGCCAAGACCGTCGCCAGGATCATTGCCAGTACCAACAGGGCGATTCTCATCAGCATAATTTTTCCCTTGCGAGGTTATTGCAACTGCTTTGCCAGGCTCAATTGATCCGCACCCAGGTCAGGTCCACCCAGTTGTCCGCACGATGCACCAGCTGCACATTTTTCTTGGCGGCCCAGGGGCTGACCTGCAGATGCAGCGGGATATGCAGCACCAGGTCATGATGCAGCTGCATCGCCTGCAAAATCAGCGACTGGCGCTTCACCAACTCCATTTCGCCTTCGATGGCGTCGATCAGGCGGTCGAGTTCGGGCGCCTTGTAGTTGCCCCAGTTGTATTCGCCGGCGCCGCTGTCGTTGCGGCTGTGCAGGACCGGCTTCAGGGTGAATATTGCGTCGGTAGTGGGCCCGCCCCAGCCCAGCAGGTACAGGCTGGTGTCGAGCTTTTGCACCTTCGGAAAATAGTTGGCCTTCGGTATCGCCGCCACCTTGACGGTAATGCCGATCTTCGACCACATCGCCGCCAGTGCCACGCAAATCTTTTCGTCGTTTTTGTAGCGGTCGTTGGGGCAGTCGAGCGTGACTTCGAACCCGTTGCCGTAGCCCGCCTCGCTCATCAATTTCTTGGCGGCGGCAACGTCGTACGGGTAGCGCCTGTCCATCGTGGCGGGTAGGCCTGCGGCCGCAGGATTGGACATCACAAACGCAGTCGGCACCGCAAGCCCGCGCATCACCGAGCGTTTCAGCGCTTCCACGTCGACCGCCTGGTACATGGCCAGCCGCACGCGGCGATCCTTGAATGGATTCTTGCCTTTCACGTTTGCATACAGCAACTCGTCGCGGCCCTGGTCCATGCCGATCATCATGATGCGGTTCTCGCGCCCCTCGAAGATTTTGATCGACGGGTCCTGCCGCAGCTTTTCCACGTCCTGCAGTGGCGGGTCGAGCACGAAATCGACGTCGCCGGTCAGTAAAGCCGCCGCCCGCGTCTGCGGCGACTTGATCGGCGTGAAGATCCACTCGTCGACGTTGCCCTCGAAGCGATTTTCCTTAAGGCCCCACCAGTTGGGGTTTTTCTTCATCACCGTCTTCACATCGGCTTCGTGCGAAACCAGGATGAAAGGCCCGGTGCCCATGGCGTTTCGCATGGCGTAGGTTTCTTCCTTGTTGTTGTAGTCTTGCGGTTTCCCCACCTTGTACTTGATCGCCCAGGCTTTGGACATGATGAAAAGGTTGCCGGCGCTGAGCATCTCCAGCATCACCGGGTTCGGCACCGGTGTGGTGAATTCCACGGTGTAGTCGTCAATTTTTCTGGGTTTACCGACCGCGGTCGCATAGACCTTCATGTTTGAGGTCGGTAACTGCGCGCGCAGGATCGAAAACACCACGTCGTCGGCGGTGAACGCCGAGCCATCCTGCCACTTCACGCCGTGACGCAGCTTGAATACCCACACCGTCGGCGAGGACTGGCTCCATTCCGTGGCGAGGCACGGCACCGGCCTCACCTGCTTGTCGCGCGAGAGCAACTGCTCGTAAATCTGTGAGTTGGCCATATTGTTGAAATTCTCGTTTTGCGCGTGCGGGTCGTGCGTCAGGATGTCGCCCTGGTAGGCGAACCGGAACGTTTTCGCGCCGGCCGGCAAGAACAGGGACAGAGACAGGGCCAACGCAATTGACGACGCGGCAAGAATGCTACGAATCATGGAGTCTCCGGCAATGCGAATTGGCAGAGCGAGAGGCTGCCGGCGTCAATGGTAAAACAAGCGCCTTGCCAACAGGCATTCAAATGACTGCTCAGGGCGTGGATACCGCGGCGACGGTGGATGCATTGCTTGCGGGTTCCTTTACTTTCTTCCTACCCACCCACAGGTGTTCGCGCACGATGTCGCCCTGGTCCAGCACGGCAATCAGGCGGTGTTCGTCGCGATTATTTTCCATAAAGAGCTGCACCAGCCCGCGCGGGCGCGAACGGCCGCCAAAGATCAGCACGGTGCCGTCCTTCATGGCGTGAAGAGGCTGCCCCAGTTTGTCGATCAACTCGGCGCGGGTGGTCGTGCCGTCCAGTATCGAGCTCTCGAGTTTTTCGTCCTCCGAGCCCATGCCTGCGACGTGTTGTGCGCCCACCACCACCAAGCCTACGCATCCCGTCAGCGGCAACAGCAATGCGATCAGCACCACGCTGCATTTCAGTGCATTTCCTGCGGTCATGGCACGCTCCCTATCTTGGTTTACCTGCGCGGCAGCAAATTATCCCTGCGCAGCCTGCGGATATTCGAATGGTACCCTGCTGTAGCGACCGGCGACAGTGCGTCGGCGGGAATATAATGAAGGCATGCATAGCTCCCCGACGGCAGTCGTCCTCCCCGCATGGCAACCGATATGAACGCCCCCTCCGACCTCAAGCTCCCCGCCCTCAAAGACCCCAGCCTCTGGCACACGCAAAGTTTCATCGACGGCGCCTGGTGCGACGCCGATAGCGGCAAGCAATTTTCCGTGGACAATCCGGCCGACGGCGCCGTGATCGCTGAGGTGGCCGATTGCGGCGCCGCCGAGACCCGCCGCGCCATCGCCGCCGCCGAAGCGGCATTACCGGCCTGGCGTGCGCTCACCGCCAAGCAGCGCGCCGCCATTCTTAAGAAGTGGTTCGACCTGATGATGGCAAACCAGGACGACCTGGCGATGATCCTCACTACCGAGCAGGGCAAGCCGCTCGCCGAGGCGAAGGGCGAAATCGCCTACGGCGCTTCCTTCATCGAATGGTTCGCCGAGGAAGGCAAGCGCATCTACGGCGACGTGATTCCGCCGCACCTGGCCGACAAGCGCCTGATCGTGCTGAAGCAGCCGATAGGGGTATGCGCCGCCATCACGCCGTGGAACTTCCCCAACGCCATGATCACCCGCAAGGCCGCACCGGCGCTGGCGGCGGGCTGCACCATGGTGCTGAAGCCGGCCGAGCAGACGCCGCTCTCTGCATTGGCGATGGCCGATCTCGCCTTGCGTGCCGGCGTACCCAAAGGCGTTTTCAACGTCGTTACCGGCAGCGCCGCCGCCGCACCCGCCATCGGCGGCGAATTGTGCGCAAGCCCCATCGTGCGAAAGCTTTCCTTCACCGGTTCCACCGAGGTCGGACGCATTCTCATGCGCCAGTGCGCCGATACCATCAAGAAGCTCTCGCTGGAGCTGGGCGGCAACGCGCCCTTCATCGTCTTCGACGACGCCGACCTCGATGCCGCCGCCGAAGGGCTGATGCAATCCAAATTCCGCAACGCCGGGCAGACCTGCGTTTCCGCCAATCGCATTTATGTGCAGTCCGGCATCCACGACGCCTTCGCCGCCAAGCTTAAAACCAAAATGGGCACACTCAAAGTCGGGCGCGGCACCGAGGCCGGCGTCAACGTCGGCCCCTTGATCGACGGCCAGGGCATGGCGAAAGTGGCCGCGCACGTGGCCGACGCCAAGGCGCGCGGCGCCACGGTGGAGCTGGGGGGCGAAGCCATCGACGGCCGCTTTTTCACGCCCACGCTGCTGACCAATGTGCCGCAGGACGCCAAGGTCAACAGCGAAGAAACCTTCGGCCCGGTGGCGCCGCTGATCCGTTTCGACAAAGAAGAAGATGCGATCCGCCTGGCCAACGCGAGCGAGTTCGGGCTCGCTTCCTATTTCTTTGCCCGCGACATCGGCCGCGTATTCCGCGTCGCCGAAGCGCTCGAGTCGGGAATGGTCGGTATCAACACCGGCATGTTCTCCAACGAGGTGGCGCCGTTCGGCGGGGTCAAGCAATCGGGCCTCGGCCGCGAAGGCTCCAAATACGGCATCGAGGACTACCTGGAAGTGAAATACCTGTGCCTGAGCGTTTGAGCCGCATGCAACCACTTTCACGACTACCCATAGCGCGATGGCTGGCGCTGGCCGCGTGCGGCTTCGTCTTGGCCACCGCGCAAGCTCAGGAAAAGCGGCCGGACTCCCCCGAGCTCAGCACCCCGCTCACCGAGAAAAAACTCGCCCACGGCAAGCACTTCATGGTCTCCGCCGCGCACCCGCTGGCTGCCGAAGCCGGCGTCGCGATGCTCGCCAAGGGCGGCAGCGCCATCGACGCCGCTATCGCCGTGCAAATGGTGCTGAATCTTGTCGAGCCGCAATCGTCGGGGCTCGGCGGCGGCGCCTTCATGCTCTACTTCGACGCCTCCGCCAAGGCCGTCACCGCCTACGATGGCCGCGAGACCGCACCCGCCGGCGCCAAGCCGGACATGTTTCTGGAAGTCAACGGCAAACCGCCGACGCGCTTCGCCGAGGCCGTCATCGGCGGCCGCTCGGTGGGCGTGCCGGGGGTGTTGCGTGCGCTGGAAATGGCGCATGCGCGGCACGGCAAATTGCCGTGGGCTGCGCTCTTCCAACCCGCCATCGAACTCGCCGAAAAAGGCTTCCCGCTGAGCGGGCGCACGCAGGTGCACATCGTCAACAACCCGGTGTTGTTCGCCAACCCGGCTACGCGCGCGTATTTCTTTTTGCCCGACGGCAGCCCCAAGCCGGTCGGCACCATCATGAAAAACCCGGCGTTCGCCGCATTGTTGAAGCGCATCGCCAAGGATGGACCGGACGCGTTCTACACCGGCGACGTCGCGCGCGACATGGTGGCGGCGGTGCACAGCAGCAGCGCGCACCCAGGCACGCTCAGCGAAGCCGATCTCGCCGGCTACCGCGCTCGCGCCGGGGAAGCGCTGTGCGGCAATTACCGCGAATATCGTTTGTGCGGCATGCCGCTGCCCTCCTCGGGCGGCATTGCGGTGTTGCAGGTGATGCAGATGCTGGAGCGCTTTCCTCTCACCGAGATGAAGCCGGGGTCGGTAGCCGCCCTGCACCTGATGGCCGAAGCCGAGAAACTCGCCTACGCCGACCGCGACCGCTACGCGGCCGACGATCACTTCGTCGATGTGCCCACCGCCGCGCTACTCAACCGCGACTATCTTCGCACCCGTAGCGCGCTGATCTCGCCCGACCACGCCATGGGCCGCGCCACCGCCGGTGAACCACTCGTCACAAAGATTGCGCTGGCCGACGGCGAGGTGCCGGAACTGCCCAGCACCAGCCACTTTTCGCTGGTGGACCGCGACGGCAACGGCATCAGCATGACCACCAGCGTGGAGTCGTACTTCGGCAGCCATGTGTTCGTGCACGGATTTTTTCTCAATAACCAGATGACCGATTTTTCGCTGATCCCCGAGCGCGACGGTGTAGCGGTGGCCAACGCCGTGTTCCCCGGCAAGCGCCCGCGCAGCGCCATGTCGCCTTTCGTGGTGCAGGACAAATCGGGCAACCTGTACGAGCTGATCGGCTCGCCGGGTGGATCGATGATCATCAATTTCGTCACCAAGGCGCTGATCGCGACCCTCGACTGGAAGCTCGATATCCAGGCAGCGGCGGCGTTCCCCAATGGCGGCAGCCGCAACGGGCCGATCGAACTGGAAAAAAACACCGCCTACGAAAAGCTGCTGCCGGAACTGAAGGCGCTAGGCCACGAGGTGCGCGTGTTCGATATGCCGAGCGGCCTGCACGGCGTTCTGCGCAGCAAAGATGGCTGGACCGGCGGCGCCGACCCGCGCCGCGACGGTGTCGCGCTCGGACAATAATTTTGTAACGCTTACCCATCCCTCCCAGGAGAAAACCATGAAGATCACCGAAGCCATTGCCTCCACCGTCCTTGCCGGCGCAGTAGCCGCCGGCGCCGCACAAGCCGCCCCGCCGCTGCCGGAAAAAGTGACCGAGCTCGTCGTCATCGACCACAAGGTCGGCAATGGCGCCGTCGCCGTACCCGGTCAGGCGGTGCACGTGCACTACACCGGATGGCTCTACGACCCGAAAGCGCCCGAAGGCAAGGGCAAGAAATTCGATAGCTCGGTGGACCGCAAGGAACCCTTCGTCTTCCCGCTCGGCGCGGGCCGCGTCATCAAGGGCTGGGACCAGGGAGTCGCCGGCATGCAACCCGGCGGCAAACGCACCCTTATCATCCCGCCGCAAATGGCCTACGGCGACCGCGACATCGGCGGTGGCCTGATCCCGGCGAATTCGATCTTGTTGTTCGATGTGGAATTGATTTCGGCGGATGGGGTCGGGAATGCACCCGCACCTGCTCCAGCTAAGAAATAGTCCCAATCACCTTTCGCAATCGCCCGATCGCTTGGAAATTGGGCGTTTTTCACGAAAAAAATCCATGTAAAAAGAACGAGTTGGAATTAACTAAGGCAATCTATTCGTTGCACCGCAACATGGCGTAGACGGAATAGCCCAGCACGATTACCGCAGAGTGGCGATCGCTAGTCTAGCGATTGTTGTTGACGAATTTGCTTGACCGTAGCCGTAGTCTTTTTTGTTGGTACCGGCTCGCGATGCTTGGGAAATTTTCATTTCGCTAAATTGATCGGTACAACGAGGGATCAC
>CAZCKI010000066.1:0-10557 GCA_964498815.1 uncultured Burkholderiales bacterium | reverse complement strand
CGAGGTCGATCGCAATCAGCCGGCGAAACTCGCTATCGCGATCGCTGATCGCATAGAGCTTGGTGCCGTCGCGCGAATAACGTGCGGCCCCGTAATACACCGGCACCTTGCCGGGTGCCGGCGTAATGCGGCGCTTTTCGCCGCTGGCGAGATCGAGCAGCCACAGATGGCTTTCATTGGCGGAAACCGGCTCCTGCATCAGCAGCGATTTCTCATCCGGTGCAAATCGAATGCTGCCGAACTGCATGCCTTCGTACGAGGCGACTTTTTTTGCCGTCTCGGGTTGCAGCGGATCGGCGATCCAGATGGTCAGTTTCGAGGTGAGCTCCGGTTCTTCGCCGTCCTCGTTGCCGCGTGACGAACGATTGCGATCGACCGTCGAGGTGGTATAGACGATGCGGTCTCCCTTGCGATTGAATGCGGGCGCCCCGGCGCGCTCGCCGGCAACCGATATCGGCACCACCTTGCCGCCGGCAATGTCCATGCGATAGATGCGAAACACCTCATCGCCGCCGCTACCCATTTCGAACAAGATGTACTCACCCTTGCCGGGCTGGAAGGTGCCACCGGAAACGGCCTCGGCGAGGTCGGTGAGCGGTTCCGGCCGGGTGCCGGGCTTGGCCAGCAGGAATAGCTGCGAGGTGCTCTTTTGCCGCGTGCGGATCAGCATGCTTTCACCCGAGGGGTGCCAGGTCACCATGCTTGCCGCGGAAAAACTGCCGAAGGCGCGAACCTTGTCGGCGAATTCGGCGGGGATGGGCGGGATGCCATCCAATACGAGATTTTCACCCGGGGTGAGGAAGGTCGAATCGGCCGCATGACACCACTGCGCACACAACAGTGCGGCGATGGCCAGCGAAGTGCGCAATCGTTGTGCCACGCCTATTACACGCATATCAGGCGGCAGCGCCTTTGCGAACCGGTCGCGCCGGATCGGCGATCCACTCGCTCCAGGAACCCGCATATAGTTTCGACCCGGCGAGGCCGGCCAATTCCATCGCGAACAGGTTCGCGCACGCGGTGACGCCGGAGCCGCACTGGTGCACCACCTGCTGGGGCGAACCGCTTTTCATCAACGCATGAAAGCGTTCGCGCAACGCGGGCTGCGGGAGAAAGGTGCCATCGGCGCCGAGGTTGTCTTTGAAAAAGTGGTTCATTGCGCCGGGAATGTGGCCCGCCACCGGATCGATCGGTTCAACATCGCCGCGATAGCGCTCCGGCGCACGGGCGTCGATCAAGGTGGTTTCGCTGTCGTTGAGGCGTGCCAGCAATTCCGGCGCGGCCATCACCATCAGCGGGTCGGCCTGTCCGCGCAGCGGCGCGGGGATGCTGACCGGCACGTCGCGCGACAACGCCCGGCCTTCGGCCAGCCACTTGTTGATGCCGCCATCGAGCAGTACCACGTCACGCAGACCCACCCAGCGCGCCAGCCACCACAGTCTCGCTGCGTAAGGGCCGCCGGCATCGTCATAGGCCACGATATGGGTCGCGCTGCCGACGCCATTTCGGGCGAGAAACGCCACGAAGGCCGCGGGCGCCGGTAGGGGATGACGGCCATTGCTGCCGGTCTTTTCTCCGGACAAATCCGTATCGAGATGAGCGAAGTGCGCGCCGGGAATATGTCCCTCGCGATAGACCCGCTCGCCTTTGGCAAGGTCCATCAAGTCGTGGCGGCAGTCGAACACTACCCAGGCCGGGTCATTCAGGTGCGTAGCGAGTTGTTCGGTGCTAATCAGCATTCGCGCATTATTACCCAGTTAATCCTCTTCGGCGGGGAGCGACGGTCCGTTGCGTTCCGCCTTGGTGGCATAGCGTTTGGCCAGTATTCCGCTCACCACGATGATGACGATGCCCACCCAGGAAATCGCCGGCAGGAATTCGCCGAAAAACACCATGCCGGCGATCGCCGTGTACACCACGGTCGAATAGGCGAATGCCCCGGCGACGAGGGTATTGCCGCTGTGATAGGCGCGCGTCATCGCCAGTTGCGCGGCAGTCGCCGCAAGCCCCACGCCGGCCAGCGGACCGATGTTTTGCCAGTGCACGGGATGAAACGATCCCACCAGTACCGACTGCGTCAGCGCCGAGCCGACCGTCCCCATGGCGCAAAAATACAGCACAACGCGCCATTCCGGCTCGCCGGCATCGCCCAGCTTCTTGACGTTGACGTAGGCCCCTGCGGCAAAAAAACCTGAGGCAAGGCCTATCCAACCTGCCATCGCGTGTTCGCTGTCGAGCGTCGGCCGCAACACCATGGCGGCGCCGATAAAGCCGAGTGCAATCGCGCCCAGCAACTTGGGAGAGAAACGCTCCTTGAGAAAAATTGTCGAGAGAATGGTGAGCCACAAAGGCGAGGTGTAATTGAGCGCGATGGCGGTGGCGAGTGGCAGCTGTGTAAGCGCATAAAAATACGCCACCAGCGAAATGGTGCCGGTCAGCCCGCGCCAGAAATGCCCGCGCAAGAACGGCGTGCGAATCGACCGCCGCCCCCACACCACGAAGATCCCCACAGCGAGCAAGCCAATCGACGAGCGGTAAAAGGAAAGCTCCGCCCCCGTGAACTGTCCTGCCAGGAATTTCGCGAACACGCCCATGGTGGCGAACAAGGCGCCCGCGACCAGCATCCATGAAGAGGTCACTGGCCGCCCTTGCAGAGTCTTCGCCGATAGACACCCGCCCCCGCGAAGGCGGGGGCCCAATTTGATTCTAAGAACTGATGGATGAAATGCCGCAACGCTAAGCCGATATGTCGTTATAAAGATCCCGCCAATCCGGATTCAATTCCTGAATAAGATTGATTTTCCAGTCGCGATTCCATTTCTTGATCTGTAGCTCTCGTGTCCGCGCCGCGATGACGGATTCGTGCATTTCATACCAAACAAGACAGCCAAGACGATGGGTCTTGGTAAATCCCTGTACAAGTTTTTGCTTGTGTTCCCAAACGCGCTTGACGAGATCATTGGCAAAACCGAGATACAGGGTGCCATAGCGCTTATTGGTAAGAATGTAGACAGCGGGCACAAATTGGGCCTCCGCCTACGCGGGGGCAGGTACGTTATCTTCTCGCGAGCTCTCGTCTAATAAACTCATGGAAGTGGACCATTCCATCTTCCATGGGACTTTGATACGGCCCCTGCTCATCGCGGCCCTCTTTCCACAGCAATCTGCGCCCATCGTGCATGCGCTGGCAGATTTCCTCGTCCTCCACCGCTGTCTCGTCATACGCCTTTTGCTCGGCCTCGATGAATTCCGGCTCGAACAGGGCGATTTCCTCGGGATAGTAGAACTCGACCACGTTGCTGCACTGCTCCGGCCCGCGCGGCACAATGGTGGAGATCACCAGCACATGCGGGTACCACTCGACCATGATATTCGGGTAGTAAGTGAGCCAGATGGCGCCGAACGGCGGCTCTTTACCACCGCGGAAGTTCATCACCATCTCGTGCCATTTCTTGTAGATCTCGCTGCCGGGGCGCGACAAACCTTTGTTGACGCCGACGGTCTGCACGCTGTACCAGTCGCCGTATTCCCATTCGAGCTGGTCGCAATCGACGAAGTGACCCAGGCCCGGGTGAAACGGCGCAACGTGGTAATCCTCCAGATAGACCTCGATGAAGGTCTTCCAGTTGAAATTGTATTCGGTGACTTCGACCTTGTTGAGCAGAAAACCGGAGAAGTCCAGGTCCTTGGCGCAGCCGAGGCGGCCCAGGTCTGCGGCGATGTCGCGCGGTCCACTGAACAGCATGCCGTTCCATCGCTGCAAGGGCTTTTTCGGCAGGTCTAAACAGGGCTGCTGCGGAAAATGCGGCGCACCGAGCAACTTGCCGGCGCCGTCGTAGGTCCAGCGGTGCAAGGGACAGACGATATTGCCGGACGCCAGGTGGCCGGCGCCGGTCAGCATCACCGCCTGGCGATGGCGGCACACGTTGGAAAGCAGCTCGATGGATTGACCGTTATTGACCAGCGCCCAGGCACTATCGGTCAGCTCCAGTGCCCGATAGGCGTTGGCTTCGGGGACCATCAGTTCGTGGCCGACGTAGTTGGGACCTTGCTTGAAGAAAACCTCAAGCTCGCGCTGGTATACGGCGGGGTCAAAATACCAGTCGATGGGCAACTGGGTGGAAACGGTCGCGAGTTCTTTCTCGCCCGGCAGCTTGGACATAGTCCTTACCTCCAATCAACACGCGCGTAGCTTCTAACTGCCGCGAATTAACCAAAGTAAAAACAACACCCGGGAAATCGAGAAAACCAGCTTTTAACTCTGCTTGCTCCGTCCCGTACCCCGCGCCGATTCGGATTTGCCAGCGGCGAGGTGGACTGGGAATGATGCCAAAACGGCCCTCAAAAGGCAAGGAATGATTGCCTTTGGGAAGGCCTTTCGCCGGATCAATTCGCAAGGCAACTGCAAGGCCCGCGCGCGATAATGCAGGCACCTTTCCGTCGATTACTGGAACCCGCCATGAAACCAATTCGCTTCGCCCTTTACTTCCTAGCCGCGTTGTTTTTCCTGCAAAGTCTCGGCGCCTGGGCGCAGTACGGCGGCGGCCGGCGCGATCGTGGCGCCGAAAACCAGAACCGCACCCCGCGCAATGATACCTCGACGCAAAAGCCGCAGGCCGCACCGGTGTCGGACCCGATCGCGGCGGTCGAGCGCGAATTGCCGTCGCTGCGCATCGATATGAAGCTGGACGCGCAACAGGCGCCGCTGTTCGACCGCTTTGAGCGCACGGTGCGCGAAGCCAGCGGTGCCGCGCGCAATCGCAGCCGCCACTTGTCGGCGTTCCGGCTCGATGACGGCAGCACGGTGAGCGCCTCCTCGCTGGTCGGAACGGTCGCGACCGACGATCAGCAACGCGCCGATGCGATGCGCGGCGTGATCGACTGCCTGGAGCAGTTGTATAGCGCTTTGCAACCCGATCAGCGCAAGCAGTTCGACCGCCGCATCATGATTGCGGTGCGAGACCCGCTGGGCGCTTCTTGACGGCCGGCCGGCCGGCGCCGGAAAAGAATCAGGAGAATCGGTAGGCGTCCATCGCCAGCGAATTCCATTCGAGCCCGTCGAAGATCCGCTCGACCTGCGCATGATCGCCGGCCGCCCCGAGCGCCACGAACAGCGGCATGAAGTGTTCCTCGGTCGGATGCGCGCGCAGCGCGTCGGGTGCGCGTTCGCGGTAATCCAGCAGTGACTCCAGGTCGCGCGCCTGCAGGCGTTCGAACATCCATGCCTGGAAGCGACGCACATACTCGCCGCCATCCGCCTCCCCTGCTCCGCGCATGGCCGCGAACGCCTCGCGCAGGTTGTGGGTGAGGTGGCCGGAGCCGATCACCAGCACACCCTCGTCGCGCAGCGGCGCCAGCGCCTGGCCCAGGCGGTAGTGATGGCGCGCGCCCAAGGCCGGCTGCACGGAAAGCTGTACCACCGGTATCTCGGCGTTCGGGAACATACGCAGCAGCGGCACCCAGGTACCGTGATCGAAGCCGCGACAACCGTCGATGGCGGCGTTCTGTCCGGCACCTTTCAGCAACGCCTGCGCACGGACTGCGAGGTCAGGCGCACCGCCGGCCGGGTAGCGAATTTTGTACAAGGCGTCGGGGAACCCGCCGAAGTCATAAATCATCGGCGGCTTGGCGTTGCCGGACAGCATCGGCAGGTTGGACTCCCAATGCGCGGTTGCCACCAGCAAGGCAGTGGGTGCGGGTGCCGCCACGCCGAGCGCGGCCCACACCTCTCCCGCCGCGCCCGATTCGATGGCGTGCATCGGCGAGCCGTGCGATAAAAAGAGGGTGGGTTGCCGGTTCATGGCAGGTTTCCTTGTGAATGGTGCTACTTCAGCAAGCCCTCGGCCTTCATCGCCTGCTGTACCTTGGGGCGTGCCGCTACCCGGGCATGGTATTCCTTCAGCACCGGCCAATTGGCGAGATCGATGCCGACCCACTGGCCCCAGTTGATCACGGTAAAGAGATACCCGTCAGCCACGGTGAAGGATTCACCCATCAAGTAGCTCTTGCCGGCCAGCTGGGTGGAGAGCCAGTCGAAGCGCTTGCCGAGTTTGGCCTTGGCGATTTCCTTGTATTCGGCCGGGGTGTCCGCGCCGAACAAGGGCGAAAACCCTTTGTGAATTTCGGAGGTGATGAAATTGAGCCACTCCTGCAGTCGATAGCGCTCGATGCTGCCGGCTTTCGGTGCCAGATTCGATTCCGGCTTCTGGTCGGCGATGTACTGAACGATGGCCGGACCTTCGGTCAGCAGTTGGCCGTCATTGAACTGCAAGACCGGAACATAGCCCTTGGCATTGATGGCATAGAAATCGCCGCCCTCGGCGGTCTGGTGGGACTTGGTATCGACCTTTTGCAAGTCGAATGGAACGCCCGCCTCGAGCAGGGCGATATGGGGGGACAGCGAGCAGGCGCCCGGCGAAAAGAGCAGTTTCATGCGTTTCTCCTATCGAAAAAGTTGCGGCGCATTCGCGTCGACAACGCAATGGTGAAGCTTGCGTTGTCCGGGATAAAGATAGGAGAATGCAATTTATTATCCTGTATTTCTCAACAATAGGAATCAGCCACCGGTGGACAAGCTGCACGCCATGCAAGTTTTCGTCAAAGTTGTGGAGCTGGGCAGTTTCGCCCGCGCGGCGGAACGACTGGATGTTTCCACGTCCAGCGTTTCGCGCCTGGTGAGCGAATTGGAGGGCAATCTCGCCGCGCGCCTCCTGCATCGCACCACTCGCCGCTTGTCGCTCACGGAAAGCGGTCAAGCTTATTACGAACGCTGCGTGCAATTGCTCGCGGACTTGGCGGAAACGGAAAGTCTGGTGACGTCGGCGTCCGCCGATCCCTCCGGCACCATCAAGCTCACTTGCTCGATCGCCTTCGGCGTACGCCATCTGGCGCCGGCCATCGGCGCGTTCCAGAGGCAGTACCCGGCCGTGCAATTCAATTGCTCGCTGTCGGACCGGTTTGTCGATCTGGTCGATGAGGGCCTCGACCTCGCCATTCGCATCGGCCGGCTAGCCGATACCAACCTGGTGGCGCGCAAGATCGGCGAATCGCGTCTCCGGGTCTGCGCCGCACCCGCCTACCTGCAGCGTCACGGCACGCCAACGCGGCCGGAAGATCTTGCCGGACACAACTGCTTTACCTACGAATACGTGACGCTCAGGAACCAGTGGCGCTTTCGCGAAAAAACCGCTTCCGGCGAAGAGCGCGAAATTTCGGTGGCGATCCACGGCAGCCTGCACGCCAACAACGGTGAAATGCTTGCCGCAGTCGCTGCCGAAGGTGTCGGCATTGCGCTGGAACCTTGTTTTATCGTTGGCCCGCTGATTGAAAAGGGCCTGCTGGTCCCCATCCTGCAAGACTTCGAACCGCCCCGGTCCGGTATCTACGCCGTGTATCCGAGCCGCCGGCATTTGTCGGGAAAGGTGCGTGCCTTTGTAGACTTCCTGGCGCAGCGATTCGCCCAGCCGGGCGTGCTCGAATAAATCGGTACCATGCTATCGTGATCCTCGTCATCCACGCCCACCCTTACCCGGCCCATTCGCGCGTCTGCAAGGCGCTGCTCGACTCGGTGCGCGACCTGCCGGACATCGAGGTTCGATCGCTGTACGACCTCTATCCCGACTTCGACATCGACATCGCCGCCGAACAGCACGCCCTGGCCCGCGCACAACTGGTGGTATGGCTGCACCCGGTGTACTGGTACAGCACGCCGGGACTCTTGAAGCACTGGTTCGACAAGGTGCTGGCGCTGGGATGGGCCTACGGTCGCGGCGGCACCGCCTTGCACGGCAAGCACTGCCTGTGGGTCGCTTCCATCGGCGGCGCCGAACACACCTATGCCACCGGTCACAGCAATTTGCTGCCCTTCAACGACTATGTCGGCCCGATCGAACAGACCGCGCGCTATTGCGGCATGCACTGGGAGACACCGGAGCTGGTCTTCGATACGCACGAAATCGCCCACGACAAGTTGCAGGCGCGGGCCGGCCGATTGCGCGAACGGCTGGCCGCATGGCACGCGCAACGCGCCGCACACAAAGGGACCGGCAAAACATGATGCGCGATGCGCTGATTTACCTGGCTGCGACGGTGCTGTGCGTGCCGATCGCCAAGCGACTCGGCCTCGGCTCGGTGCTGGGCTACCTGATCGCCGGTGTGGCGATCGGCCCGTGGGGCTTGCGCTTTATCGAGGACGTCGAATCGACCATGCAGTTTTCCGAGTTCGGCGTGGTGCTGATGCTGTTCGTGATCGGACTCGAGCTGGAACCCAAGCGCCTGTTGTCGATGAAGAGCGAAGTATTCGGTGGCGGCACCTTGCAACTGGCGTTGTGCGGGGGCGCACTGGCGCTGGCCGGGATGGCCGTCGGCCTCGACTGGAAGGCCGCCATGGTGGCGGGCGCCGCGCTGGCGCTGTCGTCCACCGCGATCGCGATGGCGATCATGACCGAGCGCAATTTCACACCCACGCCGACCGGCCGCACCGGTTTCGCCATTCTCCTGTTCCAGGACATCGCGGCGATCCCGCTGCTGGCGATCATCCCCTTGCTGGCCGCACAAAAGACTGCGTCGAACGATCCGGCGTGGCTGGCACCTTTGCAGGTATTCGGTGCAATCGCCGGCGTCATCGTCATCGGCCGCTACCTGACGCGGCCGCTGCTGCGTATCATCGCCACCACCGACCTGCGCGAAGTGTTCACCGCGTTTACGCTGTTGCTGGTGATCGGCATCGCCGAAATCATGTCGCTGGCGGGCGTGTCGATGGCGCTGGGCGCCTTCCTCGCCGGCGTATTGCTGGCGAGCTCGGAATACCGGCACGCGCTGGAAACCGACATCGAGCCTTTCAAGGGCCTGTTGCTGGGTCTTTTTTTCATTTCGGTCGGCATGGCGATCGATTTCGGCTTGCTGATGAGCGCGCCGCTGAAGGTGCTATTGCTGCTGCTGGGATTCCTCGCCGTCAAATTGCTGATGCTGTGGGTGAGCGCGCGCCTGCTGGATGTGACGCGACGGCAACGATTCCTGTTTGCGGTATTGCTCTCGCAAGGCGGCGAATTCGCCTTTGTGGTCTTCACTGCCGCAGCCGCAGCACGCGTATTGAGCCGGGAATGGGCGGATCTGCTGACGATGGTCGTGGCCATCTCGATGGCGACCACGCCACTGCTGTTGATCGCGCACGACAGCTGGATGGCGCGAAAGGAATGCGCGCAAGGTGAACCACAACGCGAGGCGGATACCATCGACGAGGCCGATGTACCGGTCATCATCGCCGGCTTCGGCCGTTTCGGCCAGATCATCGGCCGCATGCTGTTCGCCAACGGCGTGCGCGCCGTGGTGCTGGACCACGATCCCGACCAGATTGAAACGCTGCGTAAATTCGGCTACAAGGTGTTCTACGGCGATGCCACGCGCCTCGATCTGATCACGGCGGCCGGCGCCAAGGATGCGAAATTGCTGGTCAACGCCATCGACGACGTCGACGACAACCTCGCGCTGACCGACCTTGTCCGCGAGAATTTTCCCAAGCTGAAAATCATCGCCCGCGCACGCAACGTGCGGCACTACATTCAGTTGCGCGAGCGTGGCGTGGACATCATCGAGCGCGAAACCTTCGAGGCCGCGCTGCGCGCCGGCCGCCACGTATTGGAGTCGCTGGGCATCGACCGCTACCGCGCCCGCGAAATGGCCGATATTTTCCGTCGCCACAACGTTGCCACGCTGGAGAACATGCTGCCGGTGATGGGTGACGAAGCAAAGCTGCTGTCGGCCGCCAAGGCGGGGCGGCAGGAGCTCGAGGATCAGTTCGCGCGCGACCGCATCCGGTTCGAAGAGGAGCACTCGGCAAAACGCTGGGACTGAGCGCACGCCTGCATCGGACGCGCGCCACGGTAGGCACAGGCACTTACCTCGTCAATTGATCCGCCTTAGTGGAAACCGCCGTCAGAATGCCTTGCAGGATTTCCAGCGGCCGGGGCGGGCAACCCGGCACGGCGACGTCGACGGGAATGACGTTTGCGACCGCGCCGCAACTCGCGTAGCTTTCGCCGAAAACGCCGCCGTTGCAACCGCATTCGCCTACGGCGACCACCAGCTTGGGGTCGGGCGTGGCTTCGTAGGCGATTTTGAGCGCGCGCTCCATATTGCGCGACACGGGGCCCGTCACCAATAACAGGTCGGCATGGCGGGGGCTGGCGACGAACTTGATGCCCATGCCCTCGATGTTGTAGTACGGGTTGTTGAGCGCGTGGATTTCGAGTTCGCAGCCGTTGCACGAGCCCGCATCCACCTGGCGAATGGCCAGCGCGCGACCAAGTTTTTTCAGAAGCTCGGCGTGGATTTGTTCCGGCCGATGACCGCTCTCCCGCCGAAACGCCTCGCGCGGCTGCGGCGCCGGTTCGCTGACGATGCCGGTCCTGATGATCTTGAGCAGGATGGGAATCATGAATCGTGCCCGCTATAGCTCAAATTGAACGATTTATTGATGAGTGGAAAATCGGGCACGATATTGTCCATCGCCGCGTGCTCCAGAATCGGCCAGTTTTGCCAGGAGGGATCGTGGGCATG
>CAZCKI010000065.1:0-10640 GCA_964498815.1 uncultured Burkholderiales bacterium | reverse complement strand
AGTTCCTGGTTCAATTCCAGCGTCGAAAGCTGCAACAGCTTGATCGACTGCTGCAATTGCGGCGTCAGCGTGAGGTGCTGGGAAAGCTTTAGCTGGAGTGAGGTTTTCATGCGGAAGATGCATCACCGCGAGCACAGGACGGGAGCCCGCGTACAGGCTTAGACCCGGTTACAGGCGGAAGTTTTCTCCCAAATAAACTTTGCGTACCGTTTCATTATAGATGATTTCATCGGGGCGTCCGAAGGCCAGTACCGCCCCCTGATTGATGATGTACGCATGGTCGCAAATGCCCAGCGTTTCGCGCACATTGTGATCGGTGATCAGCACACCGATGCCGCGATTTTTCAGGAACTTGATGATTTCCTGAATGTCGATCACCGCGATCGGGTCGACGCCGGCAAACGGCTCGTCGAGCAGGATGAAGCGCGGCTCCACCGCAAGCGCACGCGCGATTTCCACGCGCCGCCGTTCGCCGCCGGACAGGCTGATGGCCGGGGCTGAACGCAGGTGGGAGATGTGCAATTCGTCCATCAGCGCGTCGCGGCGGCTCGCCACCTCCGCGTCTTCAAGATCGCGCAATTCCAATACTGCCTGGATGTTCTCGGCAACGGTCAGCTTGCGAAAAATGGATGCTTCCTGCGGCAGGTAGGCAAGGCCCAGCCGCGAGCGACGGTACATCGGCAGCCGCGACAGATCGCTGTTGTCGAGGAAAATGGCCCCGCCGTCGACCGGCACCAGGCCCACGATCATGTAAAAGCAAGTGGTCTTGCCGGCGCCGTTGGGGCCGAGCAGGCCCACCACTTCGCCGCTTTCCACGGTCAGCGAAACATCGCTCACCACCACCCGCTTGCGGTACTGCTTGCGCAGGTTTTCGACGCGCAGCGTACTCTTTGCCGCCAGCGTGTCGGCGGTTTGCGGCGATTCCGCCGGCGCGTTCATGTGCGGATCACTTGTCGGCCTTTTTCGGCGCCGGTGTGGCGGCATCCGGTTGCGGACGGGGCGGCGGCAGCTTGGCGGTAACCTGCTCCCTCTTGGTACTGCCCTTGCCCGGTTGCGCGTTGGCGGCGGAGTAGGCCTCGGTCTCCGAGTTATAGGTGATGTACTCGCCGGCCAGTTCCACGCCGTCACCCAATTTGAACCGGACATTGGCCAGGAAGCGGATTTCGTTCTTGCGTTCGTCGAATTCGACGCGATCGGCGACACCCTCGTTGAAGCCCTTGCCGTCGTCGCGTTTCTGGCGAAACGTGACCGGGCCGCCGGAAGCCTGCCCCAATCGATAGCCGCCATTTTCTTCGTTGATCACCGCGCGATCCGCGCCGACGCGGATGGTGCCCTGGGTGATGACGACGTTGCCCTCCAGCGTGGCGGTGCGGCGGCCGGCGCCCTTGTCCTCGAATTCGCCGAAAACATCGGCCTTGACCTCGACCACCTGGGTGCGATCGGCTTTTTCGGCATAAACCTGCGCATTGCCGAAAACCATTGCGCCGGCGACCAGCGCGGCGGCCGACAAGGTTCGATTCATTTTTCCATCCTTTGCAGGGAGCCCGTGACGCGTTGCAGTTTCATGGTGCGCTTGTCAGTGTTGAGAAGAAGTTTGTCTGCGGCCAGGTGCGAGTTGGCGCTGTCGACGGTGACGCCGCTATCGGAGTAGGCAAGATTCTTGTCGGTCTCGAGAGTCAGTATCGGCGTTTTCAGCGTGTAGGAAGGCAATTTATCCGAGGCTTCGTTGACGACCACCACATTGCCCGACAACACGATGGTGTCGGCGCGGTTGTACAGGTCGCCAAGCGGCGCACTGGCGGTCAGCGGCGGCCGCCCCGGCTGCACCGAGGTAAACAGCACACTGCTGATTTTGGACGAATCGTCATCCGCGAAATGCACCATCTGCTCGGCGTGCAGCTTGTATTGTACTTCGCCGGCAACGCTCAATTTTCGCGCGGCGAATCGCTCGACGATCAGGTCGGGGTCGTGGCGCAATTTGGCGTCGCTGCGGGCCGGCGAAGTTTGCACGAATCTGGACAGCCAGAAGGTGAGAATCACCAGCAATGCCAATACGCCGATCGGCAACAGCGGCAGGCTTCTCTCGTTCATTGCAGCAGCTCTTTCAAGGATGGCGGCGGCAGCGAACGGTTTTGAATGCGCGCCACCACCACGCGGCGGTCGTTGCCGTAGTCGAGCATCACCGCCACCGGAAGCAAATTGTACCCGGGCAGGTCGGTTTTGACCGTATTCAGGCCGAACGGCGGCCACTGGTCGCGCCATTCGCCGGATTCGTCGAGGTAGCGGAAACGGCCGGCAGCGCCCGGCCAGGACAGGATCGCGGCGGCGCCGGCGTTACCTGCCGCGCGCAATTCGGTTTCGCCACGTTGCTGGTTGAAAGCGAGCTCCCAAGCGTAATTGCCGGGTCCGCCGAAGGTGCCGGTGAGCGACTGGCCGGTAGTGCCGGCCATGGTGCGCTCGCCGCCCTTGAACGGCGCGGCAATCCGGCCGGGTGGAATGAAAGATTGGGAAATAGTGTCGCGAAACCAGCCCAGGCGCATGGCGTTGTCGCGCGAAGCCACCGCTTCGGTTCGTTCGATGTCCGCCAGCCGCATGGCCTGTGCGGTGGCGGAAATGAGAATGCCGATCACCATGAAAAATATGGTCATCGCCGCCAATATCTCGATCAACGTGAAGCCGGCGGCCGGCACCGAGGGCGGGGATTTCAAATTTAGGGAAGGGGAGGCCAAGGCAGATGAGGGGCGCGCAATGATGACCATCATAGCGCGCCGGTAGGTCGCTAGCCAGCCGGCGCCTCATTGGCCGACGGGTCACCGTCCTTTATACTGGGCCGATGCATTCCCGCCTGCGGCCGCGCCAGGACGGTTTCATCCTGGCTGCAACCCTCATTGTCATCGCCATACTGGCGGCCGGCGCCGCCTATTTCGCCGCCAGGGTCGAAACCATGCAGGAGGGCGCATTTCACCTGCAGGCCGGTGCCGAGGCCGAACGCGACGCACACACCTCGCGACAGATGCTGTTGTTCGCCTTCGCCACCGAACCCCGCAGCGGCAATGCGCTGCTGGCGCCGGATGGGGCGCTGGTACTCGACGGAAGACCCTATGCCATCGGCGAGCATACGCAGATTTCCGTGCAGGACGAGCGGGGCCTGCTCAATGTCAACGTTACCAGGGAGCAGGATTTGAGGCGTTTCCTGGCCGCGCTGGGGCTACCGCTGGAGAGGCAATCGCGCCTGATCGATACCCTGGCCGACTATATCGACATCGACGACCTGAAGCGTATTAACGGCGCGGAACGCGCCGACTACGATAAAGCGGGTCTGGCGCCCCCCGCCAACGATTTCCTAGTCTCGCACGACGAGTTGAAACGAATCCCCGGCTGGGTTGAGTTATTCGGCGATTTGCATCGCGTCGGCGGTCAGGCGGCCGTAGACCGAGTGCTGCGCTTGTTCGGCGCCGACCGCACCGGCGGCATTAACGTCAATACCGCGCCCCGCGAGGTTTTACGGGCGGTAGGTGGCCTCGATCCACGCCGAATCGAAGCGCTGTTGGTGCAGCGCAAGTTGACCCCGTTTGTCACCCTCGCTCAATTGCTGCCGTTCGCCAACGGCCCGCTGGACGACGAGAACACCCAGCTAGTGGGCGCTAGCTCTCTTCGGGTGACCCATTCGAGGGACGATCTGCCGTTCCTGCTAGAATGCCGCTTGGTTTTGACGCCTTCTGCAATCGATGTACCTGTGCAAGCGAATCAATGTCGGCGCCGGCTGCGCGAACCGCGAGCGGCCGGCGATGACGACGCAGTCTTGCTGGTAGGCAGCCTCGGCAAGACATCGGCCGGCTTCGACGCCCGGCAAAACCTCACCCGGCCTGAACGTGAAATCAACAGCCAGTTCATCCAGCCCCGCCCAGAAATCGCGAATCTTGCCTGGCTTCGGCTTCCTGCGGCGCGACGCTGAGGCGTTTTCGCCGGTACGGCATTTTCGGCAGCTCGGTGGCGGCGCCGAATTGCCGGCTGCCGAAGCGGGCGGCGTTGCGCAGTACTGGATCCTGGCGCGCTCGCAATATCGGGTCAAATTCCTGGCTTTGCAGCACGTTGCGGCGAATCGCCGCGACGCCGCCATCAAGTTGGAAATGGCCGGCTGGACGCCGTTTGCAACAACTTCCCACTACGTGATTCCGCAGCCGGCCGGCGCGCTGTTGCTGGCCTGGGACACAGAGGCGGTCGCCGGCGCCATGTCCGCAGCAGGCGCTGCGAATCGCGAGCTTTCGATCGTGCCGGAGTCGGCCTTGCATCCCATGACGGCCGATGGCGTTACCTTGCAACAGCGCCTGGAAGGCGTGGAGGCGGTTGTGCAGTCGGGCGGCAACGCGATTTCGAGCTTGTGGTGGCGCGAGCTTCCCGGCGAACAGGATTGGATGAATTTCCTGCGCACCTCCGGACTCGATAGCAGCCGGTGGCCGGCCGCCGTCCCGGTGGCCGCGGCCACCCAATGGCTGCCACAGCCGCTCGGCCATGCTCCCGGCGGCCGCTCGCTGCAAATGGCCGGTCGCGACGCATGGGCGATCGGGGCCTTCGCCTTCGTATTCGCGGTCGCGACCCTTTGGTACGCGAACGACTGGCGGCGATACGCCCAGGCAAAATCTGCCGGCGAGCAACGGCTTGCCGCCACCGAACAGGAACTGGAAAGCGTCCTCGGCGCGCGCGGCACGGCGTTATCGTCGCTGGTGCGCTCGGAAAGCATGGCGGCCTTGTTCAATCGCACCGATGCGCTCAATTTGCTGGCGACGCTGAGCCGGGTATTTTCTACCGTGGCCAAGCCCGGCACGCTGCAATTAGCGGAAATCGAATGGCGTGACCAGCGCCTGGTGCTGGTACTGAATGTCAACGGCCCGCCGGTTGCGGCGACGGAGATCGTCAAGGCGCTGGAAGCGAATCCGGCTTTTCGCGACGTCCAGGTCAATCCGGACGGCAATCGCATGCGCGTGGAATTGCGCGTAAGCGGCGGCGATGTCGCTGCCGGCTCGCCGCAGGAGCCAAAGTCGTGAGCGGGCCGCGCTGGCAAGTGCTGCTCGCCGATGCCCGCGAGCAATTCCAACATAGCCGCACCCTGCGGCTGGCTGTGTTCGCGCTGGTATTCATCGTCTGGCTATATGGCATCCTGGTGCTGCGCGACGCGGCGGCAGCCCGGCGCGACGCCTGGCTCGCCGTCGAATCTCGCATCGTCCGCGCCAAGGCGCTGGCCGCCTCGGGCGACTGGGCGGCCAGGAGCCTGGAGGCCAAGTCCGCGTTGGCGGACTACGAAACGCTGCTCTGGAAAGACGGCAGCATCGGCTTGTCGCAGGCGGCCGCCCAGGAAAATGCTTCGCGCTCGCTCGCCGCAGCCGGACTTTCCGTGCGGCAAATTCGCGCTGCCAGCGCCGATTCCGCTGTGTCCGCCGATTTGCCCGATATCCTGCCGATTCGCGTGAACGTAAATTTCGACTTCCGGCAGCCCGCGTTTCAGAACTGGCTGGCGGCGATGGCGCGCGAACGCGCCGAGAAGCGGCCCGCCTTCGTCATCGATAGCCTCACCGTGCGCGGCACGCCGGTGCCGGTAGTCGATGCGGTGCTGGTCGCCTACGCCGTGAAGCCGGGGGGAGCAAAGTGAGTCTGCGCGCCTTCGCCATGCGTTGCGTCTGGGCGCTGCTGGCGCTGGCCGTGTTGATGGTCGTGCTGGTGCCGGCGCCGGAACCGCCGCAGATCAACCGGCCGGCGGCGGAAAAGTGGTTGCCGCCGCGATTCGTCGCGGGCGCCAATGCCGCCACCGACCTGGCGGAGCTTGCACGCAACAATTTGTGGGGCGGGCTTGCCGCAATCGAGAGTCCGGTCGATGAACGTGCCCGCCAATGGCGGCTGGCCGGCATTGCCGGGCCCGCCTCGGACCGGCGGGTGACCATACTGTTCGGCGACGAGCGCTTCCTGCACCTCAAGGCTGGCGATAAATTTCCGGACGGCACGCTGATCGGTGAAATACGCGACAATGGCGTGTGCGTAATCATCGATGGCAAGAAACATTTGCTGCCGATGCCGGGTCAAACGATTCCGAAGATATGGTAATGGTAGAAAATCGATGAACAATTGCCGGGCAAATCTGCTACTGCTAATAATGCTTTCGGGGTGCGCCGTGCAACCGATGGTGCCGCCCAAACTCGATCTGCCGCCACGCCCGGCGACGGTGGAGACTTCGCGCAACACCTTGTCCGGCGTGACCGGCGGCACCGTGAACGTGGAAGTCAATCCGCAGCCGCTAGGAGCCACGGACACCAAGACAAGCACCGTGCCGGTTGCGACGAGCCAGCCCCAGGCGGCCGACATATCGCTGAATTTCGAGTCGCTTCCCCTGCCCGCTTTCATACAGAGCGTGTACGCGATCGCCCTCAAGCGCACCATTAACATCGATCCATTGGTCGAAGCGCGCAAGGATGGAGTTACGCTTCATAGCGGCAAGCCGTTGACGGCCGCGGAAGCGGAAAGCAGCGCGCGGCTGGTGCTGAAAGGTTACGGCATTGCCGTGCAGGAGTTGGGTGGATTGACCCGCTTTGTACCGGATAACAACAGCAGCGGTTACCTGCCGGAGATCCGCCGCGGCCGCGCGCTGCCGGACTCGCCGCTGCCGTTGCGGCCGGTGTTCCAGCTGGTGGAATTGCAGGCGGTGCGAAATACCGACGTGAGCGGATTTATCACTACCCTGTTCAAGGACAAGATCAGGCTGACCGAAGATCCGGGTCGCAATTCGGTAATGCTGGCCGGCAATGGCGATGACGTGCAAGCCGCAATGGAGGCGATCCGCATGCTGGACCAGCCCTTGTTCAAGGGACGCGAATCGATACGCATCACGCCGCTGGTTTGGTCTGCTGACGATATGGCCAAGCGCCTCACAGAGATCCTCACCCAGGAGGGCTACGCGGTGGGAGTGGGCAGCCGCGACTTGCAGTTTCCGATCACACTTTTGCCGGTTTCCGGCATCAATACCGTCATCGTGTTTGCGCAATCGAAAGAGATCGTCAAGCACATTGTCGATTGGGCCAATGTGCTCGACCGGCCGGTCGAGAAAAGCGTCGGGCGCAGCTTGTTCACCTATGTGGTCAAGAATACCGATGCGAGCCGGCTCGCCGAAACCATCGACCAGATACTGCAAGGCGGAGCCGCCCGCCCCGTCACCGCTGCTCCGGGGGCTGCTGCAGCCGCCGCAACGCCGAGCTTGAAAAATGTGGTGGTGGACAAGGGCACCAATACCTTGTTGTTTCGCGCCTCCGGCGACGACTATAACGACATCATTCGCCTGCTCCACGAGCTCGACCGCGCGGCGCGGCAGGTGTTGATCGAGGTGACGATTGCGGAAGTCACCTTGGGCGACTCGTCGACCACGGGCGTCGATTGGATTTTCAGTCGCCTGAACAAAAACGGCTTGATCGCCACCGGATTGGGCGGCAATACATCCACCGTCGGCACCCCAACGCTAGGCGGCTCCACGACGACGGCGACGGGGTCGGATAGCAAAATCACCGCCGGTAACTTCACCGGCTTTGTTGTCAGCCAATTGGACGGTAGCGGTAGTCCAAGGTTTATTCTCAACGCGCTCGCCTCCGACAATCAGGCAACCGTGTTGTCCAATCCCAGGGTACTGGCGCGCAACGGCGAAGCGGCGACCTTTCAGGTCGGCAGCGAAGAACCGGTGGTGACCAGCCAGCAGACCACATCGGCAACCGCCGGCGGTGTCTTGCAGTCGGTGCAGTACCGCCAAACCGGCGTCATCCTCAAGATCAAGCCGGTGATCCATTCTTCCGATCAGGTCGATCTGGAAGTGAACCAGGAAGTGAGTTCGGTGGCGACCGAGAAGACTGCGGTAGGCAATTCGCCCAGCTTTTCCAAGCGATCCGTGGATACAAAAATTACCTTGAAACACGGTTCGACCTATCTGCTGGCAGGCCTCATCTCGAATGAAACAACCAAATCCAAGCAAGGTGTTCCGTTCCTGAAAGACATTCCCATTCTGGGCAAGGCATTCGGCTCGACCAACGACACCAGTAAACGCGTCGAAACCATCATGCTGATTACGCCCTACATTATCAGCGACGATGGCGAAGCCCGCGCGGTTACCGACGCATTCCGCAAGCTGCTTGGCCCCTGGGCCGAAGACAAGAAACCAGAAGCGGCGAAGTAAGCTGAACGGCAGTCGCGCGCCGAATCCGCGATTACTTTTCGCCGATGACGTCGAGCACCACGGTCGGCGTCAGTACTTCCGGCAACACCTTCGGCTCGCCGTTTTTCGGATAATAGACGTACAGCGGCACGCCGTTGCGCCCGAACGAGGCCAGCGCCTCGGTGATCGCCTTGTCCTGCAAGGTCCAGTCGGCCTTGATGCGCACCACACCCAGTTCGGCAAAACGCTTTTCGACTTCGGGGCGGGTGAGCGCAACACGCTTGTTGACCTGGCAGGTGATGCACCAGGTGGCGGTGAAATCGACGAAGATCGGTTTGCCCTGTGCGCGCAATTCGGCGATGCGCGCCGGCGTATACGGCTCCCAGGCGCTGTCCGATTTTGCCGCTTGCGCATTGGCCTGCGCCGCCGTTGCATCCGGCCAGGCGACGGTGAGGCCGACCACCAGCGCCAGCAGCGCCGCGACCACCGCTCTGGCGAAATGGCGCATCTGCCAATGCCCGTATAGCCACGCGCCGAGCGCGATGATGACGAGGCCCAGCCACATCCTTGCCACGCCGTCGTTGCCGATTTGCGCGCCCAGCACCCACGCCAGCCACACGACGGTCAACAGCAACGGAAATGCCATGAACTGTTTGAAGGTCTGCATCCATGCGCCGGGCTTCGGCAGGTAGGCGAGCCATTTGGGCAGGAACGAGAGCGTCGTCACCGGTGCCGCCATGCCCACTGCGATTGCCGTGAAAACCAGCAACGATATATAGGCCGGCTGCGTCAGCGTGAATCCCAGCGCCGCACCCATGAACGGCGCCGAGCAGGGAGTCGCCACCACGGTCGCCAGCACCCCCGACAGGAACGCTTCGGTCATGACGTTGCGCGTGCCGCCGTGGGTTTCCAGGCTGCCGGCCGCCGATTGCACGGCAAGACCCATTTCGAATATGCCGGCCATATTCAAAGCCATCAGCAGGAATAGTGTCGCCAGCAACACCACGAACACCGGCGATTGCAACTGGAACCCCCAGCCGACCGATTCGCCCGCTGCACGCAACACCATCAACAAGCCGGCCAGCAGCCAGAACGAAATGACCACGCCGGCGAAAAAGGCCAGCCCCTGTTTCCTCAGCAACTTTGGGTCGCTGCGCGAGTGATTGAGAAAGCCCATCACCTTGATCCCCAGCACCGGGAATACACAGGGCATCAGATTGAGGATCAGGCCACCTATGATGGCAAAGGCCAGTGCTGCGATCAGGCCGATATCGGCGCCGGTCGACGCGACGCCGACGGATTTCGCGGGCGCAATCGCACCATAGGTCACCGGCAGCGACACTTCGACGGCGGCACCCTTGTGCCAACTTCCCCAGGTGCCGGTCGCCACGACCACACCCTCGACGGTTTTCAATTCGCGGCTGACGGGGTCGGCGAGCGGCACGGTCAGGCTTGCGCTGCCGGCTTGTTGCTGAAATACCTGCGCGCCGGCGTTTTCAATCAAGTCCCCGGCGTACGGGAAAAATGTGAGACCTGCGCCAAGTGCCGGCGCATCCGCGAACGTCATCAGCATGCGTTTGCCGTCGATCCGGGCGCTCATGGCGCCTGCCTTGGCATCGATCTTGGCCGGCAACTTTTCGTGCGCGGTAGCGAAGGCCTGATGCCAACGCGCGTCTTCCACAGGCGCGGCCGTCGATACCGGCAAAGTGAGCGCGAGGTCCCCGCTTTCCGGGATGCAAACATCGTTGCACACCAGCCATTCGGCCTTGGCTTTGAAAGTGATTTGCTTTCCCGGCTTTGCGTCGGCGGGGACCGCGATCGACACCAAATGCAGCACTTCGCCTTCGTAGCCGAAATTCATCAGCGGCCCGAGCGGCAGTTTCTGCGGGTACGGCCAGGCGATGGCGCCGGCAGCATAGCCGGGGGGAAGTGTCCACTTGAGCTTGGTCGGCAGACCCGAGTCGCCCGGATTCTGCCAATAGGTATGCCAGTGGTCGATGATCTTGAGGCGCAGCGCGAGCTCGACCGGCGCGCCCGGCTGGAATCCCGTATGGCGTGAAATCAGTTCCGCTTCGACGTGCTCCGTTTTCACCGGGCTCGCCGAGGAAAAACCGGCCGAAAGCGCGGTCAGAAGCGTTAGCAGGAACGCGCGGAGGTATTTTGCGTACACGGTAATAGATCCCTGATTGGTATGGCGAGGCGGTCCGCCCGTCACGATTCTTTGGAGGTCATCACGCAAACAAAGTTCGCGGTCTATCGACCCAAATGATACGGGTGCCGACATGTAACGGATGCGGACCGATCTTTATTCCGCCGCCTGCAGTTTCGCCGCACCCTGGTCCGACGGACGGTCTCTCCGCCAGTTCATCAACTTTTCGAGATAGACGTACACCACCGGCGTGATGTAGAGCGTCAGCAACTGCGATACCAGCAGGCCGCCGACAACCGCAAGGCCGCG
>CAZCKI010000064.1:0-10652 GCA_964498815.1 uncultured Burkholderiales bacterium | reverse complement strand
GTTCATCCTCGACCATTCGAAGAAGGCGGCTTACCCTCGTATCCAAGCCGTTAGATAGTTTGGCTAGGATATCAAGCGTTGGCGATTTCAGACCGCGCTCAAGTTGACTCACGTACGTCCTGTGAATGCCCACGCACTCAGCAAATTTCTCCTGAGAAAGTCCGATCTTTGACCTTGATCTGGCAATGACTCTGCCGAGTGCCTTATTGATTTTCTCCATAGCCATATTTCACGAGAACGAACACTAAAGGTCTACAGCCTATGGTATTCAGCACTGAGTAGACCAAGTTGGGGCCTTACAGTCTGAGCAAAGCGCACGAGGGGTCTCGGTCGATCATTTTCGGGAATAATCGACCCTGGCCACTTGAGTTTCTTTCACGGTCAAAACGCGTAGGCAGCCCGCAAAGTGCCTCTTGCCACACTGTGGCTTACAATTCCATTGCCGAAACCGGCCAAAAGCGGCCGACGAGCAGGCCTACCGATCGGGGAGTCAGCGAACGATGATTTCAAGACGCCACCTTCGCAGTTCAATCGCCCGCTTCGCGATCGCGACTGCGGCGGTTTTTGCATTCTCCGGCCCCGCCATGGCGCAACTGAAGGTGATGATCTCCGGCGGGTTCTCGCATGCCTACCGCGAAGTACTGCCTGAATTCGAGCGAACAACGGGGATCACCGTGACGACCGGCTCCGGCGCTTCGCAGGGGACCGGGCCGCTGACGATCCGCGCGCAACTGGAACGCGGCGTGCCGGCGGACGTTGTCATCATGTCGCGAGAGGGGCTGCAGGAGCTCGTCGCGGCGGGAAAGATCGCAGCGGGCACGGACGCCGACCTTGCGCGCGCGCCGCTCGGCGCCGCAGCGCGCATGGGTGCGCCGAAGCCGGACCTTTCGACGGTCGATGCCTTCAAGCGCACGATCACCAGCGCGAAGGCGGTCGCGGTGCCCGGCAGCACGGCCGGGATCTACTTCGTGAAGGAATTGCTGCCGCGCCTGGGCCTCGTCGACAAGGTGAACGTCATCACCACCGAGCGCGGCTCGCAAGCGGCGGAGATGGCGGCGTCCGGCAAAGCCGACATCGCGGTGCAGCCGGCGAGCGAGCTCATGCACGTGCCGGGGCTGGAATACGCAGGGAAACTGCCGGACGAAATACAGCTGATCCAGGTCTTCTCGGCAGCGACCGTCACCGGATCGAAACAATCCCAGGCAGCAAAGCAACTGATCGAGTTCCTCGCCTCCAAGCGCACCGCGAAAGCGATCGAGGACAGTGGGCTTGAGCCGATTCATCGGTAAGCGCAGAGAAGGCGTCGGGGTCGATTGCTTTCACGAACAGTTGAACCCGCCTCCCCTCATTTCCGGTCTGTAACGGCGGCTACGCCAACTCCGGCAAGGATGTACTTCAGCCGTCGGTAAACTTTTGCATGATTTTTGGCGGGAACGTCCAAAATCATCCCTTCGTATGACGCCTGTAACCAAGGCCGGCGGGTAGATTGCAGGCGTTACGTCGCAAAGACGAACCGTCACCCACTATCAATCCATCTTGGAGGTTCCATGAAGCGAGTCACAGGTATCGGCGGCATCTTTTTCAAAGCCAAAAACGCTCCGGCGTTACGGGCTTGGTACAAGCAGCACCTGGGCATCGATGTCCAGTCCTGGGGCGGGGCCTCCTTCGATTGGGCCGATGCCGACGGCAAGCCGGTGGGCGGCACCACGGCCTGGTCGATCAATTCGCCGGACAACGATTACTTTGCTCCGAGCACGGCTCCCTTCATGGTCAATTACCGGGTGGCGGACGTCCACGCACTGATCAAGGCCTTGAAGGAGGAAGGCTGCAACGTGATCGATAAAGTCGACGAATCCGAGTTCGGGAAATTCGGCTGGGTCATCGATCCGGAAGGAAACAAGGTGGAGCTTTGGGAACCGCCGGTGGGCCAATAAGCAGAGGGTGCAGTCACAGATTTAGCACGAGACCCCTTCCCCCGGAAACGGGGGAAGGTTGGGATGGGGGCGATCTCACCACTGGCGCGATACAAATAAAGCACATTCAGTGCTAACCTTCACCAAAGCCCGAGCCGGAGCCCGATATGAACCAACCCTATTACGTCCACGCCGTTTGGGATGACGAAGCCAAAGTATGGGTCGCCTCCAGCGACGACGTGCCCGGCTTGGCAACCGAAGCCGATACCACCGAAGCCTTGGTGCTCAAGCTCAAAACGCTGATCCCCGAACTGATCGCCCTCAACGATCAAACCCCTACCGAACCCATCGCCTTTGAATTGCTGACACGGCGCTTCGAACTCGCGGCCTGATGGAAAGTTTTACGCCTGAACTCAAGCGGCTGCTACTTACCGTTGGATGCGTATTCGTGCGCGCTGACAAAGGCGATCACGAAATATGGCGCAGCCCGATTACACAAGTGCGTTTCGTCGTTGATAGCAAGATCAAATCGCGGCATACGGCGAATGCGGTGCTGAAGCAGGCTGGGTTGCCGAAACAATTTTGAACTGTGGTCTGGCCCTGGTTCTTTTGTCACTTTGCCTCTGAAAGGAAATTTGGAATGATCGACCACTCGCGAAATGCCCTGCTCTGCGGCCTCACTCTCCTGTTCGCCGCCTGCTCGACCACACCTTCCACCAACGGCGAAGCCGGCAAGCCCGCTCCTGAAAAGGCCGTGGCCGATGCGGCGCTCTCGCCGCTTAACGATCTCAATCTCGTGCGCGCGGACATTCCGGAGGTCTTGAAAGCCGCCGGGCGCAACCCCTACGCCGCGCCGGAGGACAAAAGCTGTCCGGCGATCGGCGCCGCCGTACAAGCGCTGGACGCCGCACTCGGCCCGGACCTGGACGCGCCCGACGCTGCCGCCCAGGGCCTGGTCGCGCGCGGCACCGACGCCGCCGGCAACGCGGCGGTCGGCGCGCTGCGCGGGGCGGCCGAAGGCGTGGTGCCCTTTCGCGGCTGGGTGCGCAAGCTCACCGGCGCGGAGCGCTATTCCCGCCAGGTGGCAGCGGCCATCGCCGCAGGCACCGCTCGCCGCGCCTATCTGAAAGGCCTCGGCCAGGCCGCGGGATGTGCGCCGCCGGCTGCGCCACGCGTCGCGAAGGAATAAGCGAGCCAGGGTCGACCATTCTGGAGAATGGTTGACCCGATCCCTTTATTGAACATGGCTTCGCGCCTCAAGCCTACTTACGCCACCTGTCGCTGGCTGCTGATCCCCGTCGTAGCCGCGCACAACCTGGAAGAGTGGTTCATGGTGCCGTTCTACGGGAGCATCGCACCTGCGTTGCAACTGCACCTCACCGGATGTCTCATTCCGCAGCCGTTCCCGGTGCTGCAAATTGCCTGGATCATCGTCACGCTGGTGCCCGCGCTCCTGGTGCTCGCGGCAGTATCGGCGGACCGTTCCCGGATTCGCGATGGCTTGGTGTGCTGCGTGGCGGCCATGTATCTCGCCAACGCGTTTCTCCCGCACCTGTTGGAGTTCGCCATGCGCCGCGCCTATGCGCCCGGTCTGGCGACGGCTGTGTTCGTCGTTGCACCGTTCGCTGTCGTGCTGATGCGGCAGGCGTTGCGGGAGCAGTACCTGTCCGGGCGGCAATTGGCTGCTTCGGCGGCGGCTGGAGTCGTTGGTCTGCCTGTTGTGCTGGTAGCAACTCTTGCCGTCTCGTCGGCTCTCGCGGCAATGCTTGGCTGGACGGCATGAACAATACATAACGGGGGCCGGGGCGATTATTTTTCCTGACGACTCGACGCCGGCCTCTTTCATTCCCTAATTTCGATTCTCTACTTAAAACCCACCTAGGCAGGTGGGTTTTTTCTTGTTTGCTTTTGTTAGGATCAATTTAGTCCATAGCGACTGGAACAAATGTTGAATTTTTTGCGGCGGTACCGCTCGCCGGAAATTCACACGGGGCTGGCGAGTTGCCAGGCCTCGGCTCCATGACGCGAAATGGCCGGCATTTTTCTAACAGAATAAAGGGAGTTCAGAAATGGCAATTGACACACTCGGTTCCGCGAGGACCCAATGGGTTGTAACACCGGGAACCACCGGGACGTCCGCGACCGCACCCAGCCTGACCGTCAACGGGGATACATTTTTCGCTCAAGGCGTCTGTTACCAGCCGATTCCCTGGGGCGCCTCGGCAAACTGGCCTCCATTCGGCAATTTCATGAGCACGCCCTGGAACGAGATTTGGGAGCGGGACCTGCCGCTCATGCGCGCCGGCGGGGTGAACCTGCTGCGGACCTATAACATGCCCTGCGAGCAACAGGGGGTCGTGTACGAACACGCCGCTTTCCTGGAAGCCTGCTGGAACGGTGGCGTAAATCCGATTTATGTGCTGATCGGCATCGGCGATCTCAATAACCTCGCTGTCTACGACCCCTGGTCCGACGACGCCACCTTGCGGGCCGCGGCGGAAAAAGTGTTTCTCGCCACCGTCAAAAAATACAAGGACGCCCCGGCGGTGATGGGCTTCATCATCGCGAATGAGGTCAATACCAACGTCACGATCAACGACACCAGGTTCTGGACGTGGCTGAACGGCCTTTGCGCCCAAGTCACGACACTGGCGCCGGACAAGATTACCGTGATGTCGCTTGTCGACGATTCGATGCTCTCCGTGCAGGCCGGCGATTCCCGGATGCCCGATCTGGACGTCTGGGGAATCAACTCGTATCGCGGCCAGATCAATCCGGCGAACGCCAACAATTTCAATAATCTCTGGTCGAGTTTTCAGTCCGCGAGCAGCAAGCCCTTGCTGATCACGGAATGGGGTGCGCCGGCGAGCACGCACGATACCCAAGGCAATCTGTCCTTCTCCGCGACCGTTGCCACCGACCTCGATACTTACATCACGGGTCACTACCAGGATTTTCTCTGGAACACGGTCACTACGCTATCCAATGGAGGCGCCACCAATCCCAACAGCGCCAATTGGGCGCCGGTGTGCATCGGGTCCTGCTATTTCGAGTGGAGCGACGAGCTTTGGAAGATGGATGCGTCCTATCCGTCGCTAACCTGCCAGGCGACGGTTCAGAACGCCGGCATCTCCACGAATGCGGCCTTCCCCGGCGGCTGGGATGACGAGGAGTGCTTTGGACTCAATTCCGTTACGCCGGTGGAGTCCGGAGGGGTGCAACCGATAGATCGACCGGGACCGGCGCCGGCGGACTGCACCGGCGGCCCCTGGGATTTCGCCCTGAGTGAACCCTATGCCGCCGATGCCCTGAGCCCGCGGCTCTCCTGGCAGACGCTGAGCAATCTGTTTGGTTGGCTGCCGGTCGAAGGTAGCATCGTCGCGGCTTTCGGCAGTTCGGGAAACTGGCAAGCGACCTTCTACACGGGCAGCCCCGTGCCGGCGACGATCGTGCCGGGGATGACCGTGACCGGCCCTGGGATACCGGCCGGGACCACCGTCTCCAGTCAACCCGCGGGCGGTGAGCCCACAGTCGTGATGACGGTGGTGATGACCAACCTGAGTACCGCGACCAACAACCCTTTCACGGTCAGCCAGGGTTCGATTCAGCTAATTTTCAATGGCTAGGGGGTCGAGCTCGCGGGCAAAATCGCAATCAATGTCGAACGGGGCCAGGAAATAAACAGGTTCAGATACCCATGTCCCCCGGTTAAGGAATCGGCGAATGAGATCGATGGACAAAGATGTGTTGAATTATTTTGAGACGCGGTAAAAATTCGTCGTCCCGGCGGAGGCCGGGATCCAGTCCAATCCAATTTGCTGAAAAGGAACGGACTGGATTCCGGCCTCCGCCGGAATGACGGCACGCCAACGTTCATCCGGGTGGCACGAGGTTCAAACACCACTTCCCCCTCCCGGATAAAATGAACCATGAGCGCCTTGTTGCGGCAAGTCGGCCAACTCGATGCCGAAAGCACCCAGCGTCTCGACCAGGACGGCTATCTCCTTCTGCGCGGCGCCATTCCCGCCGACTGGCTGCCGCCGCTGCGCGACGCGTTCGAGGCCGGCGAATTGGCGTCCGACCAATGGCCGGTGCCGCGCGGCCACGATTGGCGCCACGCGCTGCTCGACCTCGACCCCGTGGTGCAGCAGGTCTGCCGCCTGCCGGCGCTGCTCTCGGCTGCTCACCAAATATTGCGCGGACCGTTTTTGCTCACGCAGGTGGAGGGGCGCGAGCCGCGCCCCGGCGGCGGCGCGCAGCTATTGCATCGCGACGGCCCCGGCTCCAGCGAAACGCAGACGGTCTCGGTGCTGGCCTTCCTCGACGACTTCGGCCCGCAAAACGGTGCGACGCGGCTGGTGCCCGGCACGCATCGCGGTGAGGGTCTCACGGCGCCGTCGGGTCCCAGCCATCCGCAGGCCACGGTGGTGAGCGGGCACGCCGGCGACATCCTGCTGTTCGGCTCCACCCTGCTGCACGGCGCCACCCGCAACGAGTCCGGCGCCTCGCGCCGCTCGCTGCTGTTCTGCTATGCCATCGAGGCGCTGCGCGAGAACTACGACAAGACGCGAGATGTGCGGGCGGTGCGGATGAAAACCGACGAAGTATTTGGCCTGTGATGCGGAGAATTGGAAGAGGATGGTTCACCCAAAACAAGCCACAACAACGGAACCAACTTCCCACCCTTCTCTCTGGCCGCCAACGGTGGCCACACTGCCCCGTCAGTGCGAGAGCCTTTCAAAACTGCTAACAATCGCGCGAATTAAAGACAAAAGAGGCTTCGCCTCATTCGAGCTGTAGAGCAGCGGGCCCAAGATCGCCGGCACGAATGCAAAAAGAAAAGTGAATGCCATGACTACGTCACAAAACACCCTGACCGCTTTCGGCGTATCGCTATCGATTATTGCGCCTGGCAGAAACGCCTCTTCATTGTCCATTCGAGGATAAATATAGAAATACAGGAGCACAAATTGCATTGCCTGCGACATCCAAAGCATCTTCAGAAAGAAGTCATTGCCATTCACCAGCCACGACAAAAAGAAACCGACAACTACCGACCAAAATAGCATCGATTTTCTTTGTTCCTTTTGGTTCATTCTTTAAAGGCTTTGCTGGAGAATCGTGAGAGTATAAAGTGGACGGAACTCAATTGCCTCCAGAAGAAAATGTGGCGCCGGGCAAATATATTTGAAAATGCTCAAGCCTGCCCTTTCTCGCTCGTCATGTGAGGATCTCAGCCATGCGACAAATCCTGGTTTTCGTGATTACCTTCTGCATTCTTGCTGGTTCGAACATTTGTCAGGCGGCCCCGCTCAATGATCCGCTACTGGAACGCCTCGCCGGCACTTGGGTTCTTCGCGGCACGATTGCTCGCAAACAGACCACCCACGATGTGGTCGCGGACTGGATGCTGGATCATCAATACCTGCGCATCCACGAGGTGTCCCGCGAGAAAAATGACAAGGGCAAGCCGCAGTACGAGGCCGTGGTGCTGATCGGCTGGGATGCGAACACCTCGTCATATCAGTGCCTGTGGCTCGATACCACCGGCGGCGATGGACTCCGCGCCGAGGGGATCGGCCAGGGCAAGCGCGACGGCGATGCGATCCCGTTTATTTTCAAGGAAAGGGACGGCAGCATTTCTTTTAGCAATACTTTTTCGTTCGACAAAACCGACGACTCCTGGTCGTGGAAGATGGACAACATCAAGGACGGCAAAGCCATCCCGTTTGGCCTGGTGAAACTAACCAGGCGATAACGCGCCGAAAAGCTGCCCGGCGAATTTCGGTGGCCGGGATAGAAACAACCGGATTCGGACACCGTCTTCCCCAAGGATGAAAGCATGAAAAAATCAGACGCAAGCCAAGACCCATCGGCCTCCGAACTCATCTCCAACAAAATCACCAGCCTCGGCGACTGGCGTGGCGAAACCCTCGCGCGGATGCGAAAGCTCATCCAGGCGGCCGACCCGAAGGTCGTCGAGGAGTGGAAATGGGGCGGCCCGGTGTGGTCGCACGACGGCATCCTCTGCACCGGCGAAACCTACAAAAAGGCCGTGAAGCTCACCTTCGCCAAGGGCGCGTCGCTGAAGGACCCCACCCGGCTTTTCAATTCCAGCCTCGACGGCAACGTGCGCCGCGCGCTCGACCTCCACGAAGGCGTGGAAGTGGACGCGACTGCTTTCAAGGCGCTGATTCGCGAAGCGGTTGCGCTGAATGGTTCTGGCAAGGCGAGGCCTGCGAAGAAGGCGAAGGACTAGGAAAGTCCGTACAACCCCCCACCTATCTCACAAACGGATCCCCGCCACACCAGCTGCGCGTGGGAAACGTCGCCACCGTCTCCGCCGCCACACCACGCAACGAAGTCTGCACCGAGGCCGACACGGAGAATTGCGCGAACGACGGCAGGTCGTTGATTGGCAAACCGGTGATGGTGTTGAACAGGATCAGGGCGGCGAGGAATGCGCCTTCGGGCGAGGAGTGGTTGCCGTCGTCGTTCCACAGATTGATATTGGGAAAACGCTGGATGGCGAGGTCGAAGGCCTGCGGGATGGGCGGCACGCAGGCGGGGGCGTTGCGGGCGATGGCGGTGTAGGTATCGGTGATGCGCTGCGATTCGTTGATGCCGCGCCGCGGCCACTCCGGGAACAACACCGGCACGGCGCCCTGCACGCGCACCGCGCGCACCAGCGATTCGGCGCCGTCGGTGGGATAGACGAACTGGCCGCTGCTGCTATACGCCTGCGCCTGCAGGATCACGGCACTCCAGCGATGGCTTTTGAGGAGCGCGAGCGAGCCGGCATCGGTGGAGCGCTCCTGCAGGAACATCCAGTCGGGCGACTCCTGCCAGGATACGCTGCGCGCGGGCAAGGCCGCGCGCGTCATCGCGCCAACCATGCCGGAAAGGTTGTTGACGCTGGTGTGGCTGTTGCCGAAAAAGAGCAGCGTGATGTCGGCGTTGGCATTGACGACCGGCGTCGGGTCCGGTGGTGTGGTGGTGATCGAAGCGCCGCCACCCCCGCCCCCGCACGCGGCAACGCCGGCCAGCAGCAAGGCGGCCAGGCTTAACAATGTGCGAATGTGGCGAACGGGCTGCATGGCGCCTCCGTCGGACTCGGCCTTGCCGCCGGGACAAGCGTGGGCGGCAGGGTCAGTAGCTTACGACAATAGCACCGGCAACTGTGCGCGACTGTGACGGTTTGTGACGGTTACGCCGGGGGGTTTCCCCGGATTCCGTCAAGCGAAAACGTCAACATCCGCCACTGGCGTACGCGCGATTTGTCTGCGCTAATTAACCCAGTCTACTGGGACCACAAACGCGGTATCCCACGTCTGCCAAATTTTGGGCAAACTGGCGTATGGCTGGTTGACTTCGGCGTGAATATATCGCCATTGTTTATTCAACTTTTCTTGTCAAATCAAGCATTTAGAAAATCACAAAAAGTGGTTTTAGATAACAATTGAACAACCTTCCGATTTTGGTAACGCCGACTTCTGTCGGCAAGGCGCTGGTAGCAACATTGCTCGTCGGCGCTTGTCTCTTCGCACCGCTGGCGCATACGGCTCAGTGCAAGCCCGTTCGCGTCCCCGGCCTCACCGAGAAGGCAGCGATGGAACTGATTTTGACGGAGATGAACCGTGTCCCTGGAGTGAACGCCATGGCACTCGAGTTGGACCAATCGATACGTTCCCAGGTGCCGCGCCGCTACGATATGATTTACCAAAAAATCGAAGCTACTATTGGCGATGCCTTGGGAGTCGATATCGCATCCGCGCTGCGCCAAGCCGGGCAGAAAATGGGCATCGCCCACCCATTGGAGGACATGAAACTTGGCGAGGTGCTGGAGATCGCGTATGGCGCTTATTGGGTGGCACCCGAAGCTCCGGTGCGCGCGGTAACGGCCGGAACAAAATTTGAAAACGAGAAATTCGCCGTAGTAAGTCCGCAAGGCGAAGATTGGCATATGGCCAAGTGCAGCGCGGAGCAAATCACCTTTGAGCGCAAATTGCCGTCCGGGAAGAGAGCAGCAGTAGCCAGCGTCAGCTTGATACCCTTGCCGGGCTACGGTCAGGTGCCTATGCTTAGCCTTGCCCGCAAGCTAGGCACTTCCATCGCGAACGGCGCAGATGCCAAGGAGATTGCACCTCCTAGGATCCTCGACAAATCGAAGCCACCTTGCGCAATTGTGACCCACAAATCACGGCTGGCCCCTGAAGACACGGAGCCCGGCGCCGGCGAACAATTTGGAAGCGCTGCCAGTCGCGTTTGCTATGGGCCGAGGTACCTGAAGACGGAAAAATCGTGGGAGGGGAATCTTGCCATATATTTCTATCTTGGCGAAATAAGTCCTGCCGCATTGGAGAGTACGGCCAACAATTTCTTTGCCGGCATTCAGGCAAAGTGACCAATGAACAATGCCTTACTGGAATCGACCATGAACGCACCCGAACCGATCCGCACCCGATTCGAACACGCTGACCCCATCCTCGCGGTGCGCGACATGGCGGTGAGCCTTGCCTATTACCGCGACGTGCTGGGCTTTCGCCCAGCCGCGTGGGGAAGCGAGGAATTCACGCTGATGACGCGCGACGGCGCCAATATCTATTTGTGCCAGGGCGGCCAAGGCACGCACGGCACCTGGGTGTGGGTGGGGGTGGAGGACGTGGCGGCCCTGCACGCCGAATACGTGGCGGCCGGCGCGCGCATCCGCAAGGCGCCGGTCAACAGGCCGTGAGCGTA
>CAZCKI010000063.1:0-10658 GCA_964498815.1 uncultured Burkholderiales bacterium | reverse complement strand
CAACGTCGCCTCCGGCGACTGGTTCGTGCTGAACCAGACCGGCACCATCGGCCGCAGCGTGAGCTACACCCTGCTGCCTTCCGAATTGGTGGGTCAGGTCATCATCCACAAGAGTTCCGAAGCGAGCCTGGTGGAAGGCGGCGTGGCCGGTTCCGTGGACATCATCACCAGGAAACCGCTTGAATTCCGCAATCCCCTGACGATGGAAGCCTCGCTGGGCGCGGTACGCGCCTCGCTCCCCAGCACCACCGACCCGCAGATCAGCGCCTTGCTGAACTGGCGCAACGACAGCCGCACCGTCGGCATTCTGCTACAGGGCTTTTCCGAAAAGCGCCACCTGCGCCGCGACGGCGTGGAAGTGCTGGGGTACGACCAGATCGCCGCCGGTTCGCCGGTCGCCGTCGCGCATCCCGACTTGTCCGGCGTCTGGTATCCGGTGTTGATCGGTTCGGCGCTGTTCGAACAGGAACGCAAGCGCACCGGCGGTCTGATCGATCTGCAAATCAAGCCCAGCAACGATTTGACCCTGGACTTTAACGCCTTCAGCTCCAAACTGGACGCCTCCAATTACAACCGCAACTACCTGCTGTGGGGCTCGCACTTCATCAACGGCGGTCAGGGCCAGTCGCCCGCCCCGGGTTACGTGGTGCGTAACGGCACCCTGGTGTCGGCGACCTTCGCCGCCGTGCCGGGTACCCAGTATGGTATTTACGACCAGATCTCGCGCCCCAACGAGAGCGCGGACTCGAACTTCTTCAGCTTCGACACCAAGTTCTTAGCCACCGACAAGCTGACCTTCAAGACCAAGCTGGGTACCTCGGAAGGGCACGGCAAGACGCCCACCCAGGACGTGGCCGAGTGGGACACCCACGTCGGCACCGGCGCCTCGTACGCCCTGAACGGCGTCGGCAGCGCTCCCAGCTTCGGCTTCGGCAGCTCCAGCACCGCCAATATGTCGGCCACGGCCGGACTCGACTGGATCTTCGGTTCGCAAAACGTCAACGTGGTGGACAAGGAAAACTGGGCCCAGCTCGACGGCGAATACGCGCTCGACGCCGGCGCCCTGAGCATGCTGAAATTCGGCGCGCGCCGCAACACCCACGAGCGCAGCTCTTCGGGCATCATCGCGCAAGGCGCCACCGGCCCCGCTTTCACCTCCACCAACTGGCCCTCGCCGATCTCCAACTATCCCGGCAATTTCGGCAGCGGTCTCGGCAGCGGATTCCCGACCAACGTCTGGCAGTTCACCGCCGCGCAACTGGCGGCGTTCGACGCCAAGTACGCCAACCGCGGCAGCGACCGCGAGTACTTCCCGCAGGAATTCGGCATCAAGGAAACCAATAGTGCCGCCTACCTGCAGGCCAACTTCGACGGCAAGGGCTGGGCGGCCAACGCCGGCTTGCGTCTGGTGCAGACCAAGGAGCACGTGCTGACCTATACCAACGCGACGCCGCAGACCCCGGGGGTGATCACCACCTCCGCGTTCGGCCCCTTCGTGATCGTGCCGACCGACCATAACTATAACGACGTCCTGCCGAGCGCCAACCTCAAGTTCGACCTCGACAAGGACACGTTGCTGCGCTTCGCCGCTTCCAAGACCATGACCCGCGCCGACTACTCTGCCCTGGCTGGCGGCGCCAGCCTGAGCCCGCCGGCGGTCGTCGGCGGCCTGGGCAGCGGCAGCAGCGGCAATCCCGACCTGAAGCCGATCCGCTCCAGCAACCTCGACGCGACCTGGGAATACTATTTCGCGCCGCGTTCGCTGGCCACGGTGGGCGTGTTCTACATGAAGCTCGACAACTACATCGGCCTGGGCCAGGTGCAGAAGACGTTTACCGACTTCAGCCAGGCCTTCCCCAACGGCCATCAGGTCAACTACGTGCTGACGGTGCCGATCAACAGCAGCGGCAAGGTGACCGGCATGGAGTTGTCCTACGAACAGCCCCTGTTCGGCAACTTCGGCATCGCCGCCAACTACACCTACGCCGACGCCAAGGAAACCGGCGGCGGGCCGTTGGTGGGCGCCTCGAAAAACACCTATAACCTCAGCGGCTACTACGAAGACGCGAATTTCAGCGCGCGCCTCAACTACACCTATCGTTCCAGTTTTTATAGCGGGCTCGATCGCAGTACCGCGTTCTACCAGGACGATATTTCCAGCGTCTCGGCTTCGCTCGGCTATCGGGTCTCCGACAACCTGACCATCACCCTCGACGGGCAAAACCTGAACGACCCGAAGCTCAAGTACTACGCGCTGAACAGGGATCAACCGCGCTCGATCTACCAGAACGGCAGGCAATACTATCTGACGGCCCGCATCAAGTTCTAGGCGGGCGAAGGTCGGAAACTCCGTTCGGCCGATGCGGGTGCGGAACGGAGTCTGGACGCGGCGAGTGGCCTCGCTCGCCGCGCCGGTGCAAGTTGCCGCGGGCAATTTTCGGATTTTTCATGGGCGGCAGCGATGGCGGCCAAAGCGCGCGCTACACTGCGTCTGACTCGGCGCGGCCTGACGGCGGACGCGATGCAAGGGCGGGGATCATGGACGTGGGCGCAAGCTGATGACGGCAAGTCGCAAGCACACCGTGCTGACAAGCATCGGCGGCGCGCTGCTGCTGTCGGTGGCCGTCTGCGGCTTCGCTCGCGCCGGTGCGCCGGCGATCATTCCCAATCCTGCCACGGTCGACGTGAAACCGGGAGAATTCCACCTCTCGGCCGCCACACCCATCGTGGTTCCCGCCGGCGACCGGGAGGCCGCACAGGTGGCCGATCGCTTGCGCGAGCTGATTCAGAAAAGCCACGGCTGGCGCCTGCCGCTACGTACCGGTGCGGCGCGCAATGCCGCGATCAACCTGGGTCGGGAGCGCAAGGCCGCGCTCGGCAAGGAGGGCTATCGCCTGCGGGTCGCGCGTGAGCGCATCACGCTCACCGCCGCTACCGCCAACGGCCTCTTTTATGCGAGCGTGAGCCTGTGGCAAATGCTGGACGCGGCGGAAGGGAAGAATTTCATCCCGGTCGGCGCCGTCGCCATCGACGACGCACCTCGCTTCGCCTGGCGCGGACTGATGCTCGATTCGGCGCGCCACTATCAGTCGCCTGAGTTCATCCGCCGGTTCATCGACTGGATGGCGGTGCACAAATTGAATGTCCTGCACTGGCACCTCACCGACGACCAGGCCTGGCGGCTCGAGATCAAGAAGTATCCGAAGCTGACCGAGATCGCGGCCTGGCGCGTGCCGGCCGGCGCCGCCGCTGCGGCCGATCTCGATCCGGCCACCGGCAAGCCCCGGCAATACGGCGGTTTTTACACGCAGCAAACCGCGCGCGAACTAGTGCGTTACGCGGCCGCGCGCGGCATCACCATCGTGCCGGAAATCGAGATGCCCGGCCACGCCTCGGCCACCCTGGTCGCCTATCCGCAACTGGCGGCAAGCGCGCATCCACCCGCGACCGTGTCGCCGGACTGGGGCATCCACAGCAATGTGTACAACCCCGAGGAAGCGACCTTCACTTTTCTGCAGGACGTGCTGGGCGAAGTGATGGCGGTGTTCCCCGGTAAACATATTCACGTCGGCGGCGACGAGGTCGAGAAAACACAGTGGCAGGAATCGGCGCGGGTGCAGGCGCGCATGCGCGCGCTGGGTATCGCCGAACCGGCCGCCTTGCAGACCTACTTCACGCAGCGCATCGGCCGCTTCCTGCAACAACACGGGCGGCGCCTGGTCGGCTGGGACGAAATCCTGCAGCCGGGTCTACCGAAAGAATCGGTGGTCATGTCCTGGCGCGGCATCGACGGGGCGCTGGCCGCCGCCGCCGGTGGTTTCGACACCATCCTCTCGCCCTGGCCCACGCTCTACTTCGACAACCGGCAAAGCGCCGCCGCCGATGAGCCCCCCGGCCGCGTCAAGGTCATTTCGCTGGAGGACGTGTATCGCTTCGAGCCGATGCCCGACAAACTCGATGCCGCGCAACGCAGGCACGTGCTGGGGCTGCAGGGCAATATCTGGACCGAGCATATCCGTACCGAAGAACGCGTCGCCGCCATGACCTTTCCGCGCGCGGCGGCGGTCGCCGAGCTCGGCTGGTCGGCGCCCGGGCACCGCGACTGGCGGGACTTCGTCTCCCGTCTCGGCGCGCAGCTGGGCCGCTATCGCGCGCTGGACCTGCCTTTCGCCGACAGCGCGTTTGCCCCGCAAGCCGCGCTGCACTACTCTGCCAACGAGGTGACGGCGATCCTGACCACGCAGGCCGGCTATGGGGACATCCGCTACACGCTGGACGGCAGTGAACCCGGCGCGCTATCGGCGCGTTACCAGGAGCCGCTGCGCTTGCCGCTGCCGACCGATCTGCGCGTGGCGACCTTTGCCGGCGAACATCCTCTGTCGCGTGCGCGGCTCGTTCCCCTGCGGCGGGAACTCGCGCAGCGACGGGCGAGCCAGGAACTCAAGCTTTGCAGCGAAGGTATCGCTCTTTCTTTGGAAGACGATGCGCCGGTGAAGGGCGCGCGCGCGATCTTCATGGTGGATGTGCAGAAACCCTGCTGGATTTTTCCGCAGGCGGACCTGGCCGAGGTCACGGCGGTGGTCGCGGCGGTAGGTCAGGTGCCGTTCAATTTCCAGATCGGCAAGCTGGTCGACGAAATCAAATTCGATGCGCCGGTCACCGCCGAGGGGGAATTGGAAGTGCGGCTGGACGATTGCCGGGGTGAAGTGATCGCACGCCTGCCCTTGGCGCCCGCCGCGGTATCGCAGGCGGTAACGGTGCTGCCGCGCGCCGCGTTGACGCCGCTGCCGGGCCGGCACGATCTTTGTCTGCGCTTCGCACAACGCTTCGACCCGTCCGCCGGCGATCCCCTGTGGACGCTGGACTGGGTTCAGCTGGTCGGGCGCGCGAATCCATGAGCCGCCTGGTCCTGGTATCACCCCTGCGCGGCTGGTCCTTGCCGCTGACGGAAGTGCCGGACCCGGTATTCGCCGAGCGCATGGCCGGCGACGGTGTCGGCATCGATCCGACCGGCAGCGTTCTGCACGCACCCTGCGACGGCGAAATCGTTCCCATGCAGGGTGCCAAACACGCGCTCACACTGCGCACCGCGGCCGGCGCGGACTTGCTGTTGCACCTCGGCATCGACACGGTTCAGCTCGGCGGCGAGGGTTTCGAGCCGCTGGTGCGAGCCGGAGAACGCGTGACCGCCGGACAAGAGTTGCTTCGCTTTGACCTCGATCTCATCGCACGACGGGCCCGCAGCGCGGTGACCCCGGTCCTCCTCGCCTCGGAGGGAATTATCCGACGTCGCAGCGAAAACTGCGCAGTAGAGATCGGCGATTTTCTCATGGAGATCGAGGTCGGGGCGGTGGCGCGGGAGCTTGTTGCAGCGGAGCGGCCGCAAGCGCTCAGCCGGCATTTTCAGGTACCCTTCGATCACGGCGTGCACGCCCGACCGGCGGCCTTGATCGCCGCCGCCCTGCGACCGTTCGGCGCCGAGGTCGTACTCATTTCGCGCGGACGGCAGAGCAATGCCCGCAGCGCCGTGGCGATGATGGCGCTGGGCGTTGCGCGCGGCGAAACCATCGAACTGAGAGCCGTCGGCGCCGACGCGGCGCACGCCTTGGCGGCGCTGGAGCCCTTGCTTGCGCCGGTCGCAACAGTCGCACCCGTCGCAGTAACCGCGGTAACAACGGCCCGGGTCGCCGCGAATCTGCCGCGCCAACTCGAGGCGGTGATTGCCAGCCGCGGCATCGCCGTCGGACTGGCGGTGCAGCTCACACTGCCGGACATCGCGGTGAACGAAACTGGAACGGGAGAGGCGAAAGAAAGACAGGCATTGCAAACCGCAGTCGCCGTCGTCAAGGAACGCCTCGAGGCAACGGCCATGGCGGCCGGCGGAGAGCAGCAATCGATTCTGGTCGCGCACGTCGAACTGCTGCAGGATCCGGAACTGGCGCGTCAGGCCCACGACTGGATCGCCCAGGGAAAGAGCGCCGGTTACGGCTGGCGGGCGGCCACGCGCGCGATGATCGCCGCGCTGCACGCCCTGGACGACCGGCGCATGGGGGAGCGCGCGGCCGATTTGCGCGACATCGAAGATCAGGTCCTGCGGGTGCTGGGCGGCCACGCCGCGCAGGCGCATCGCGAGCTGCCGGACAGGACCATTTTGCTGGCCGATGAATTGCTGCCTTCGCAACTGATGGCGGTGGACCGGTCGCGCGTCGTCGGGTTTTGCAGCGCACGCGGCGGACCCACCTCGCACGTGGCCATCATCGCCACCTCGATGGGGATTCCCGCGCTGGTGGCGGCCGGTTCGGCGATTCTGCAGATCGCGGAGGGAACCTCGCTGGTGCTGAACGCGGAGCTGGGACGGCTCGACATCGATCCGGCGGCCGAGGTGCTGCGCGCGGTCGAACAATCGCTGGCGGCGCGCGGCGCACAACAGGCCGCCGATCTGCAAACAGCGAAACAAGCCTGCCGCACCACCGACCAGATTCCGATCGCGGTTTTCGCTAACCTCGGCACCTTGCGCGAAGCGGCACCCGCGATCGCTTTTGGCGCCGAAGGTTGCGGCTTGCTGCGCACCGAGTTTCTGTTTCAGGAGCGACGCGAACCACCGGACGAGGACGAGCAGCTGCGCGAGTACCAGGCGATCGCCGACGCGCTGGCCGGCCGGCCGTTGACCTTGCGTACGCTCGATATCGGCGGCGACAAGCCGATCGACTATCTGCCGCTGCCGCACGAGGACAATCCCGCCCTGGGCCTGCGCGGTCTGCGCACCAGCCTGTGGCGTCCCGATTTGCTGCGAACGCAGTTGCGCGCCATGCTGCGCGTGCCGCCGCCGGCGCAGTGCCGCATCCTGCTGCCGATGGTGACCGATCTGGACGACGTGCGTACCGTGCGCGCGCTGCTCAAAGAGATTAGTCGCGAGTTGGGGTTGGCTGCGTTGCCGGCCCTGGGCATCATGATCGAAACACCGGCCTCGGCGCTGCTGGCCGATCAGCTGGCGCGCGAAGTCGATTTCCTGTCGATCGGCTCCAACGATCTTTCGCAATACACGCTGGCGATGGACCGCGGCCACCCTGAGCTGGCGGCCAGGCTGGACGGCCTGCATCCCGCGGTGCTGCGGCTGATCGCGGGCACCGCAGCGGCCGGACACGGCCACGGCAAGGAAGTGGCGGTGTGCGGAGGGCTCGCCTCCGACCCGGTCGCGGTTCCCATCCTGATCGGCCTCGGCATTCGCGAACTGTCGGCGGTACCCGCCTCGATCCCGCGCATCAAGGGTCTTATCCGCACCCTGGATAGCGGCGCTTGTCGCGAGCTTGCTGCGCGGGCTCTGGAGCAGGCGACGGCCGGCGCGGTTCGCCGGCTGGTCGAAAGCTGGCAGCGCAAAATGGTGTCGCAGGAAACCGTGGAAGCGGGAGCGTAAATGAAGGCGTTGATTGCTTCGACCCAGCAACTCGGCCGCGCGCTGATGCTGCCGATCGCGGTGCTGCCGGTGGCGGCGCTGCTGTTGCGCCTGGGCCAGCCCGATCTTCTCGATCTGGCGCCGGTGGCGAGCGCGGGCGGCGCGATCTTTTCCAATCTAGGCCTCCTGTTCGCCATCGGCGTCGCGGTCGGCCTCGCGCGTGAGAACAACGGCGCCGCCGGGCTCGCCGCCGTGGTGGGCTTCCTGGTGGCGACCAAGGGCACCGAGGTGCTGATCCCGGTGCCGCTTGAAATCGGTGCGCTGGTCGGTTCGGTAACAAGCGGCGCGAAGAACGAACTCGCCATCGCCGCCTACAAGGCCAGGGAGCTATCGAAACTCTCCGTGCCCATGGGCATTGTTTGCGGCGTGGTGGCCGGCGCGCTCTACAACCGCTACAGCGATATTCGCCTGCCTTCGTACCTCGCCTTTTTCGCCGGGCGCCGCTTCGTGCCCATCGCCGCCGGCTGCGCGGGCCTGCTGGTGGCGGCCGTGTTCGGCTACGGCTGGCCGGGGCTGGCGCACGGCATGGACACCCTGAGCCGCGTCGTGCTGTCGGCGGGCGAGGTGGGTCTTTTCCTCTACGGCATGCTCAACCGCCTCCTGATCGTCACCGGGCTGCATCACATCCTCAACAATCTGGCCTGGTTCCAGATCGGCGAATTCAGCGGCGCCACCGGCGACCTCAATCGCTTTTTTGCCGGCGACCCGAGTGCCGGCGTGTTCATGAGCGGTTTTTTCCCGGTGATGATGTTCGGCTTGCCGGCCGCCTGCCTCGCCATGTATCACACGGCGCTGCCCGAACGCCGCCGCGCCACCGGAGGACTGCTGCTGTCGATGGCGCTCACCTCTTTTCTCACCGGGGTGACCGAGCCGATCGAGTTCACCTTCATGTTCCTGGCGCCGATGCTGTTCGTCGTGCACGCGGTATTGACCGGCGCAGCCATGGTCACCATGAACCTGCTCGGCAGCCACCTGGGCTTCGGTTTTTCGGCGGGCCTGTTCGACTACGTGCTCAATTTCAACAAGGCCACCCAGCCGTGGCTGCTGCTGCCGGTGGGCCTGGTGTATTTCGCGCTGTACTACGGACTGTTCCGTTTTTGCATCGTGCGTTTCAATCTGAGCACGCCAGGGCGCGGCGACCAGGAAGCCGCCGCACCCACACCGGCCGCAACCGATGCCGAAAACGCCGACCGCTTTATCGCAGCCCTCGGCGGTGCCGCCAATCTCACGTCGGTGGACGCCTGCACCACGCGCCTGCGCCTCACCATCGGCCATCAACAGGGCGTGAACGAGCCCGTTCTGCGACAACTAGGCGCGCGCGGCGTGGTGAGGTTGGGCGATACCGGTTTGCAAGTCGTGCTGGGGCCCATCGCCGATCAGGTGGCGGGCGATATTCGCGCGCGGCTGGCCATGCCGCGTACGGCAGCGCCTGTGCAGGCCGCGTCCCCGTCCATAGCTCCGAGCGCGCCGCTCCCCGCCGCCGCCGACCTGCTGTCCGCGCTGGGCGGCGCGGCGAACGTGAAGCGGGCGGAACCGGCAGCGGGGCGCCTGCTCCTCACCGTTGCGGACGGCGCGCTCGTCGATGAAGCGACACTGCGGTCGCTGGGCCTGCGCGGCGTGGCGAAACCTGCGCCGGGCAGCGTGCATCTGCTGCACGCCGATGCCTCCGCCCTGGCGGCCCTGTTGCGCTAGCGATGCGACGCGGCCGCTCGCGCGGACCGATTGCCTGAACAAAACCTGACGAGGTTCACGTCCATGACCAATCCTTTGCGGACCATCGTCCCCACCTCCGGCGGCGGCACCAATATGGGTAGTTTCAACTACTCGTCCCGGCAGACCGTCAAGCGGACAGCCACTCCGCCCCCCATCAAGAAGCTCGTCATCGTCGGCGGCGGCTCCGCCGGGTGGATGGCGGCCATGATGCTGGCGAACGCCATGATCCCGCGTGGCGTCGAGATCACCGTGCTCGAGTCGCCGGTGGTCGGCATCATCGGTGTCGGTGAAGGCTCCACACCCTGGCTGAAAGGCTTCTTCCACGATCTGGACATCGAAGAGTCGGAGTGGATGCCGGAATGCAATGCCACCTACAAGTGCGGCATCACCTTCGACAAATGGTCGACCAAGCCGGGCTTTGAAAGCTATTTCCATCCCTTCGCCTCGATGCTGGACAACCTCACGCTGGGGATTTTCGTACACAACGTGCAGTCGAGATTGAATGGCGCCGATGTGCACGCGCACCCCAACCGCTTTTTTGTTTCCTCCCATCTGGCGGCGAATCATCTCGCCCCCAAGCCCGCGGAGAATTTCCCTTTCGATATCTGGTACGGCTATCACTTCGACTCGGTGCTGCTGGGAAAATTTCTGCAGAAGAAGGCGCTGGCACGTGGCGTGCGGCATCAAAGCTGCCACGTTGTCGACGTCAAGATGAACGAACAAGGCGGGATCGCCGCCGTAGTCACCAAGGAAGGCGAGACCATCGCCGCCGATTTCTTCGTCGACTGCACCGGCTTCGCCGGCCTTTTGATCCAGAAGGCGATGCAGACGCCCTTCCTCAGCTTTGCCGAGAACCTGTTCAACGACGCCGCCATCGCCATGCCCACGCCGATCGACGACGTGATCCCTTGCCAGACCGTGTCCACCGCCATGAAGCACGGCTGGGCCTGGAAGATTCCCCTGACCAGCCGCTACGGCAACGGTTATGTCTATAGCTCGGCCTTCGTCTCGGCTGACGCTGCGGAAACCGAGTTGCGCGAGAGCCTGGGCATGCTCGACTCGGACGTAGAGGCGCGCCACCTGAAGATGAAAATCGGCCGCGTCACGAAGCACTGGAACAGGAATTGCCTCGCCGTCGGCCTGTCGCAGGGCTTCATCGAACCGCTGGAAGCGACGGCGCTGTTGTTCATTCAGCGCACCGTTGCTGCCTTCGTCGAATATTACGAGCAGGGTGATCTGAGCGAGGCTGCCCAGGAAAAATGCAATCAAAGGCTCAACCAGCACTTCGAAGGCACCCGCGATTACATCGTCACCCACTACAAGACCAACTCGCGCACCGACACCGAGTATTGGCGCGCTTGCGCGGCCAACGACAAGATTTCCGATTCACTGCGGCGCCTGTACGGTATCTGGATGGCGGGCAAGAGCATCGCCGGCGAGGTGGGCAGTCAAAAGATCGGCTACGGTTATCCGATCTTCTCGTGGTACAGCA
>CAZCKI010000062.1:0-10682 GCA_964498815.1 uncultured Burkholderiales bacterium | reverse complement strand
CACCAACGCTCTGGCGAGTCTCGGCGTCGGTGAACGAATGTTGGTGGCGCTGTTGAGCGTGCCTTACCTGGCGGCGCTGGTGTGGGCCTTCTACCGCATGCACCGCATGCTGGAAGGTTTTGAACGAGGCGAATTTTTCGAGGCCGCCACGGTCGGGCACCTGCGTGCGTTTTCGGGCTTTCTGCTGTTGGCCAAAATGCTCGCCTTGCTGGCGATGCACGCGCGCGTGCACCTGGTGAACTTTCTGTTGGAATCGTCCGGCGTGCACGGCGTCATCAACCTGTCGCTGGACGATCTTTCGGTGTTGCTGATGTGCGCGCTGTTTTTCCTGATCGCCCGCACCATGGAGGAAGCGCGGCGGCTCGCCGAAGAGAACAAGGGGTTTATCTAGTGTCCATCATCATCAATCTGGATGTGATGCTGGCGCGCCACAAGATGAAGTCCAAGGATCTCGCCGCGCAGATCGGCATTACCGAGCAGAACCTTTCCCTGCTAAAGTCGGGCAAGGTAAAGGGCATTCGCTTTTCGACGCTGGAAAGCATTTGCCGCAGCCTGCATTGCCAGCCCGGCGATATCCTCGAACATCGGCCCGATGCGCCGGACGCCCCGGCTCCCGGCGGTGGTGACGAAGGCGGTGCCGTGTAGGCGGCGAAATACCGTCGGCAAGAAAGGGTTTTCCATGACCATCACCGTACAACGCGATCCGGCCACCGCCATGCGGCATTGGGTGACGGTGCGTGAGCACAAACTATCCACCGATCTGTCCGTGGCAGAAGGCGGTGCCGACCTGGGCCCCGACCCGCACGATTTTTACGACACCTCGCTCGGCGCCTGCAAGGCGGTAACGGTGCTTTGGTATGCCAGGCGCAAAGGCATCCCCGTCGAGGACATCCGGGTCAGCGTGGAGCGAGATGCCGGCGCCGAACGCGCCGGCACCTATAAGCTGCAAGTGACATTGCATTTGACCGGCGACCTGAGCGAGGCACAGCGGCAGGAATTGCTGGCCGTCGCAGCAAAGTGCCCCGTTCACAAATTGATGACCGCAGTCACCACGGAAATCAACACAACGCTCGCCTAAGTATCGGGCGCCGCCGCGATCGGGCCGGCTCCAGGTCTATCGCAATAACGGGATGTCGGCGGCCGCCAACGCCCATCAAGCCAGCCCCGGCGGAAGGGGATAAGCGCTGGTGCCTGCGTTATTCCGCACTTCCGCAAATATTTTTCAAGGCTGCCGCTATTTCCTACCCACACGGGTGGGGACAATCCGTTGTCGGGCAGGTATGCTTTCCACAATGCCAGGCGGATGGAACCGTCGGCACATGGGGTCGGGCACGCAATACCTTGCCATTAGCCGGTCTGAAAGTAGGGGTATTCCGCGCAGCGATACGCCTTCAAATTGCAATACAAACTTTGTAAAACGATTGACGCAGTTCCCGATGGCAGTCCGACATCGGGCAGCAGCAGCGGTTTCCGGAAGCCTCCCACGACCTGCAATGATTCTTACTACAAGCGATCGCCACCCATGCTGAATGATCCGGTCTCCTACCCCGCTGCCGGCGCCGTGTTGCTGGCGAAGCCGGGCGGTCAGGGAAAATTTGCGTATCGCGAAGCCTACGAACAGTTCGACGAGGCCTGCCTCTGGTTCGACGTGAGCTCCGGGCGGGTGGTGGACGCCAACGAATCGCTGCTGAGCCTGTTGGCCTACGAACCTACGGACTTGATCGGCGCGCAATTGTCGGCTTTGGCGCCGAGTGCGGGTACGGCCGAGTCGCGCCATACCTGGCGGGCGGTGCTGCACGGTGACCGCGTCTGCCACTGCCCCCTCGACGTGGTCGGCAAGACCGGCGTCAGCAAGCGCATGGTAGCCAATACCTATGCGCGCGGCGCCGGCGACGGGGAGGAATGCTGCGATCTGCTGGTATTGCACGGCGTCGTCGTCGAGCACAGCGTGAATCAGGCGTCGCCGCCAACGGCGGGCCCGGCCAAACAACTTGCGTATGAAATCGCGGCCGCGGAAACGCGCGAGCGACAAAAAATCGCCAACGGCTTGCACGACGAGATCGGCCAGGTGCTGGCCATTGTCGGCCTCAAGTTGGGCGGCCTCGGCACCAGCCGATCGCCCGAACAGTTTTCCACGCAGGTCAAGGAGTTGCTCGCCTTCGTCAGTCAGGCGGCGCAGGCGACGCGCTCCGCCACCTTTGAATTGAGCTGTCCGCTGTTGCAGCATCTCGGCCTGCAGGCGGCCATCGAGGGGCTTGCCGAAAGGCTCTCCGCAGTTTCGGAGCTGACGATTCGGGTGGAGGGCAGCTTCGGCGATATCAAGTTGGCGGAGCCGGTGTCGCAAGTGCTGTTTCGCGTCGTTCGCGAACTGCTGATGAACGTGCTCAAGCACGCGCAGGCGCAAAACGCCCGCATCGAGATCGAAAGCAGCGGAACCGCACTCAGGATCATCGTCGCCGACGACGGCATCGGCATGCGCAAGGCGGCGCGCAAGGGCTTCGGTCCCGACGGCGGCTATGGACTGCTGAATGTGGAAGCGCAGATGCAGGCGATCGGCGGCAACCTGACTTTTCAAACCCCGGAAGCCGGCGGTACGCGTGCCGAACTGACGCTAGTCGACGGGCGGGCCTGAACCATGTGCCTTGCACTCGATAAGAAGATTTCATCGGCCTCACCGGAGTCCGGCCCGGGCGAGAAACCTGACGCAGGCACGGCATGAGTATTCGCATCGTATTGGCCGACGATCACAAGATCGTCCGTGCCGGACTGGCCGCCTTGCTGCAGCGCGAGCCGGACTTCGAGTTGGTGGGCGAGGCCGAGGACGGCATGTCGGCGGTCCGGCTGGCGCGGCAATTGCGGCCGAATGTGCTGGTGACCGATCTGGCCATGCCCGGCATGAACGGCATCGAGGCGATTCGCCGCATCGCCGCCGAGTCGCCCGAGGTGCGCGGCATCTGCCTGTCGGTCCACAACGACAATCGCATGGTGCTGGCGGTGCTCGATGCCGGCGCCATGGGTTATGTCATGAAGGACTGTTCTCTCGACGAACTGGTGCAGGCGATCCGGAAGGTGATGTCCAACCAGGTCTACCTCAGCCCGGAGCTGGTCGGCATCGTCGTCGAAAAATATCGTAGCCGCAATCAGGTGGTGGCGACCGACGCCTTCTCGTTGCTGACCGCGCGGGAGCGCGAACTGGTGCAACTCTTCTCCGAAGGCTTTTCCACGCAAAATATCGCCGACCGCCTGTCCGTCAGCACCAAGACCGTGGCCACGCACCGGCAGCACATCCTGCAAAAACTTGGGATCGGCGGCATCGCCGAGCTCACCCGCTATGCCTTGCGGGAAGGTCTCAGCACCCTGGATGGTCAGGGTGCGCCGCAATCGGCCGCGAGGCGGCAAGCCTAGCAAGCCGATTGGGCGGCGCCGCGCGAAATCGGCATTCGGCACCGCCAATCTCATACTTTTTCTGATTGTCGCCCCGCCGGGCGACCGTCACCATGGGCCGGTCTGTCCCATCGACACGAGCCCGTCTACCGGTCGGCCGCCTCCAGGTGGCCATCGCAGGCGATCTTCCAGCGAGTCTCGGCAGGACGATGGCGCACCGCTCGTTGTTGGCGGTGGGGCCGACTCACAGGGAGCCGTTGTGGTGCCCACACGCATCATTCTTGCCGACGATCATATTCAATTCCGCACCGCGCTCCGCTCCTTGCTGGATGAGCAGCCGGGATTCCTGGTGTTGGCCGAATTCGGCGACGGCGCCGCTTTGCTGGAGGCCTTCCAGGGCGGCCATCTGAGTTCCACACCCGACGTGATCGTGATGGACGTGCGCATGCCGCATATGAGTGGCATCGAAGCCGCGCGGCTACTCGCCGAAATGGAGCCGTCGCCGCACATACTTGCGCTGTCGATGCACGAAGAGGACCAATTCGTGCAGGCCATGATCGCGGCCGGCGCGCACGGTTATGTATTGAAGGGCGACCCCTTGCCCGATTTGCTGCGCGCCATTGAAAAGGTGGCGGCGGGCGGCTTTTACCTGAGTCCGGCACTGGCGGCGGGCGGCCTTTCCGGAATGGATGCGACACGACGATGAGCGTCGCCACGCTATGGCCGGCCGAGAAGCACCGTATCAGCATTACGGAAGACGTTTCTCAGCATTTGGCCGATACCGGACGCCGGCCATCCCCAATATTGTCGGTAGCAAGAGGCGGGCATGAACGCGGCGGTGTTGGTCGCCGATGGCGGCGCGCTATGTACGGCCTTGCCCGCGTTCGGAAAATTCCAGGAGTGAATCCTCGCATGAGTCAGCTTTGCCAGTGCAGCGTCGCCGTGGAGGGCCGCTCGTGATCGATGCGGCCCTGGGGCAAATTGCGGCGCAGCTGAACCAGGCGCTGCGGCGTCGTTTCCAGATCGCCGAGGATCTGGTGGTGCTGTCGAATATCCTCGAGCAGGACGGTACGGTTGCCTCGCACATCGCCGACAAGCTGGTGGTTTCGCTGGTCAACATCGAGAAGGAGACGGTCACCATGCGCCAGGTGCAGCAGGGCGCCGCCTCGCGCCTGGCGACCAGCCGTCCACCGGTGTGCCTGAACCTGTCGGTCCTGTTCGCCGCCAATTTCGGCAGCGGCAACTACCCGGAAGCGCTCAAATTTATTTCCAGCAGCATCGGCTTTTTCCAGGCTCGGCCGGTCATCGACCACCAGAACACGCCGGAACTGGACGCGCGCATCGACAAGATGACGCTGGAAATCCAGAACCTCGGCATCACCGAACTGAGCAATTTGTGGGGCATCCTGAGCGGCAAGTACATGCCGTCGATACTGTACAAGGTGCGCCTGCTGACCATCGATTCGCAGGAAATCACCGGCGAAGTGCCGACCATCCTCGAACCCCATGCGGCCGCGTATGCGTGAACCATCTTCCCTGCTGGCACGCTATCGGCCGCTATTCAGTCTGACGGTGGAGCACCAGTTCTTTGCCGACAACCTCTGTCGCGGCCTGCGACTGGAGCCGTACCGGCAATCGGCGACGCTGATGGAAAAGGGTGCCTGCGTGTGGCGACCGCAGATCGGCGGAGTGGCCGTGTACGCCGATGTGTCGCGCCTCGCGCTATTGCGAAGCTGGCTCGCCGAAGCCACGCCGGCCTTTTCGCTAGGCTTCCAGGCCTTCGCCGAGGACCCCTTGTTCGACGGCTACACCGGCGGGTTCCGGCGCGATACCGACAGCACGCTCTCGTTTGCGAGCGGCAACGCCGTGGCGGAAGATGCTGGCGCACGCTACCGCCTGCATGCCGCCGAGTGCGTCTCCGATGCCGACCGCGCGTCCGCGCAGCGCGCCGAATTGCCGGCGGGCGCCAGCTGCTGGCCGGCCGCCCCAAAATTCGACGTGTGGATCAAGGTCGACCCGGACGCCATCGATGCCACCTCGTCCGCACGAGATGCGGCAGGTCGCGATTATTACCTGCGCTTCGCCTCTCGCGAAACGCTTTGGCAATACAACGTATTTGGCGACTTTTCGCCGGAACAGGTCAGCGTCGTCGACCTCGCCGACAAGACCGAATTCGCCGCGCTTGGCCCCAGGAATTTCGCCAACGGCCGCGCCGGCCAGAGACTGCGTTCGCGCGCGCCGATCGCGCTGCGGGAACGCTCTGCGCAACGCTTCCAGTTGCGCCTGCAAGACCACGGATCGGAAAGAGTGATCGTCAAACGGCTGCCTGTCGCCTCCGCGGGCCAGTTCAACATCGAAGAGCACGAAGGAGCGCCAACGTGGGTTTCCGAAATTTATGTCAATTGTTAACTGTCCATAGGAGGTCGTAATGGCTGCCCCAATGAAAACACCTGGTGTTTACATCGTTGAAAAGAATGCGTTTCCGAATTCGGTCGTGGAGGTCGCAACCGCGGTGCCGGCCTTTGTCGGCTACACGGAAAAGGCCGAGAATCAGGGCAACACCCTGCTGAACAAACCCTGGCGCATTACCTCGATGGCGGAGTTTCACAATTATTTCGGTTATGGTCCCACCGCCGACATCGTTCGCTTCAGCCTGCTCGCGGTCGATCCGAAGGCGGCAGCGCCGGCGGCACCCGATCCGAAACAGCTACCCGAGCCGCTGGCGGCGCGCGACGTAGCCCCCCTCACCGTCAACAAGACCGGCTATGTGCTCAAGCAGATCAAAGGTTTCTACCTGCTCTACAACTGCCTGCTGCATTTTTTCCAGAACGGGGGCGGCCCTTGCTACATCGTCTCGGTCGGCAGCTACGTCACGTCGGAAAGCAAGCATATCGATCCGGACCTGCTGAAGGCGGGTATCGACGAGCTGGCCAAGGAGCAGGAACCGACCATGGTGGTGGTGCCGGAAGCAGTCTTGCTGAGCGGCGCCAATTGCGTGAGCGTCCAGCAGCACGCCATCGACCACTGCGGTTACGTGATGAAGAACCGCGTCGCCATTCTGGACATCTGGGAAGGCTATCGCGACCGGCAGGCGCCCGGCTACAACTGCATCGACGCCTTCCGTAGCGCATTGGGTATCAACTTCCTCAATTTCGCCACCGCCTACTATCCCTGGGTCAATACCACCATCGTCCAGGACTCGGACCTCACCTACGCCAATATCGACAAGGACAGCCAGAAGGTGCTGGTCGATTGCATCAAGGCCGAACTCGCTGCTGCAGGTTTGTCCGAGGCGAAGCTGAAGCAGGCCAATGACGAAGTCGACAAGATCGGCACGCTCGACAACGCTTCGACCGAACCGAAGATCCAGTCGCAGGTCACGCTGCTGGCCAAGACGCTCACCACCATCAGCCCGTTCTTCAACAGCATCATGATGGAAATGAAAAAACGCCTGAACGTGCTGCCGCCGAGCGCCGCCATGGCCGGCATCTACACCATGGTCGATAATTCGCGCGGCGTCTGGAAAGCGCCGGCCAACGTCAGCATGAACAGCGTCGTCTCACCGCTGGTGCCGATCTCGGCCGAACAGCAGGAAGACCTGAATGTGACTCCGCAAGGCAAGTCGATCAACGCGATCCGCGCCTTCATCGGCGAAGGCACGCTGGTGTGGGGTGCGCGCACCCTAGACGGCAACAGCCTCGACTGGCGCTACGTCAACGTGCGCCGCACCATGATCATGCTGGAAGAGTCGATCCGCCTGGCCGCCAAGGCGATGGTGTTCGAACCCAATACCGCCAACACCTGGGTGACCATGAAAAGCATGATCGGCAATTTCCTGACCGGCATCTGGAAGCGCGGCGGGCTTGCCGGTGCGTCGACCGAGGACGCCTTCAGCGTACACGTGGGCCTTGGCGAAACGATGACCTCGGAAGACATCCTCGAGGGCATCCTGCGCGTGACGGTGCTGGTCGCACTGGTGCGCCCGGCCGAGTTTATCGAAATCACCTTCCAGCAGCAGATGCAGAAATCCTGATGCCGGTCGTGCCTAATGGCACGGCAGGCGATGTTTTGGTCTGAAATCAACTTTTCAATGAGGTGCGTAAATGGCAGACGATGGCTCGGCTCAATCCAAAACCGTATGGCCCATTCCCAAGTTTTCGTTCCAGGTCAAGTGGGACGCGACGGTCATGTCCTTTCAGGAAGTGTCCGGTCTCGGCGTGGAGTCGACGCCGATCGAGTACCGGCACGGCGACAGTCCCGCCTTCTCGGTGATCAAGATGCCCGGCATCAAGAAATACGGCAACGTCACCATGAAAAAAGGCGTGTTCAAGTCCGATAACAAGTTCTGGGACTGGTTCAACCAGATCAAGATGAACACCATCAAGCGGGTGCCGGTCATCATCAGCCTGCTCGACGAGGCCGGCAAGCCGACCATGGTGTGGACGCTGGCCAACGCCTGGCCGACCAAAATCACCGGCACCGACCTGAAAGCGGAAGGCAATGAGGTGGCGGTGGAAACGATCGAAATCGCCCACGAAGGCTTGACCATCGCCAACGCATGACGGACGCGCTGAACCTGTATCCGCCGACCGGCTTTCGGTTCACGGTTTCGTTCGGGCAATCTGCATCCTCCCAGGACTCGTCGTTCCAGGAGGTGAGCGGCATCGGCCCGCAAATGGAAACCGAAACCGTCAGCGAGGGAGGCGAAAACCGCTATGTGCACACGCTGCCGAAAGCGGTCAAGCACCCCAAGCTGGTGCTGAAGCGCGGCATCGCCGCGCTTCAGTCACCGCTGATCGTCTGGTGCAAGAGCGTGCTGGAAGGCGGCCTGTCGAAAGCGATCACGCCCAAATTCCTGCACGTTTTCCTGCTCGACGAAAAGGGTGAGGCGTTGCGCGCGTGGTCGTTCGAAAACGCCTTTCCGGTGCAATGGGAAATCGATCCGTTCAACTCGACCAAGAACGAGGTTGCGGTGGAAAAGATCACGCTCAGCTATGCGTTTTCCACGCGGGTGGTGTAACGGCCATGACGATCGAGGTACGGCACATGCTGATCAAGTCGACGGTGAGCACCGAGGCGCTGCCTGCCGCCGCGCCGGCGGCATCGGCGCAGCTTCGCGACGCTGAGCAATGGAAGGAGGAGGTCCTCTCCGAGTGCAAGGCCTGGTTCGAGGAAAAACTGAACGAACTTCGCGAGCGATGAATCATGGATGGCACCGCCGGTCAAAAAACGCGCATGACCATCACCCGCTGCGAGGTCGCGCCGGGCGGCGCCGTCACGCTGGAGGACGTGTCGTTCACGGTGATGCTGAATCCCTCCGAGTTCACGCACGAATACACGATCAGCTATAACACCAAGAAGACCCTGGGGCAGGTCGGTTCGGACACCAAGTTCAGCGCCATCAACCCCGACAAGATCAATTTTGCCATCCTGCTCGACGGCACCGGTGCGGTCCCCTCCGCCGATGCGGGTGCCCAGGTGGTGCCGGTCAGCAAGCAGCTCGAAAGCCTCAGCAACGTCGTCTATTCGTATGTGGGCGACCAGCACGAGCCTAGTCACGTGCGCCTGTTGTGGGGCACGCTGATTTTCTTCGGCCGCATGGAATCGATGCAGACGCAGTACACGCTGTTCAAACCGAGCGGGGAAGCGCTGCGCGCCAAGGTGACCCTGAAATTCGTCGGTTTCATGAGCAAAAAGCAGATGGAACTCGAGTCCAACCGTTCCTCGCCCGATCTCAGTCATATCGTCGAGGTGGTGGAAGGCGACACCCTGCCGCTGCTGTGCAACCGCATCTACGGCGACTGCAATTACTACATCGAAGTCGCGCGCTACAACCGCCTGCGCGATTTTCGCTCCCTCAAGCCCGGGTCGCGGCTCGACTTTCCGCCGCTGGACTGAGCCATGGCCTCCCCCAACCTGAATGCCGACGGGGTCCTCAGCGTTGCCGTCACCAGCAACGGCAGTGCTCTGCCGGATTCGGCGCGGCTGATCTCGGTCAGCATCGACCGGGCGGTCAATGCCATTCCCTGTGCCAGGCTGGTGATTGCCGACGGGGACATTTCCACCCAGACTTTTCCGCTCAGCGACGGCGCCAATTTCGTGCCGGGCGCGAAGATCCAGGTGAGCGCCGGCTACGGCGGCAGTGAAAAAGTGATTTTCAGCGGCTTGGTGATCAAGCATGCGGTCAAAATCACCGGCGAAAACTATTCGCGGCTGGTGATCGAGTGCCGCGACGAAGCAGTGAAGATGACCATCGGGCGCAACAACGCCAACTACGTCGATCAGAAGGACAGCGATATCATCGCCACGCTGATCGGCAACTACGGCCTTGCCGCTGAGGCAACCGCCACCACGATCCAGTACAAGGAGCTGGTGCAGTACTACTGCAGCGATTGGGATTTCGTGCTGTCGCGCGCCGAAGTGAACGGCCAGCTGGTGATCGTCACCGACGGCACCGTCGCGGTGGCGGCGCCCGACACCTCCGCCGCCGCGCCGCTGTCGGTTACCTACGGCGAGGACCTGATGGAATTTCACGCCGAAATCGATGCCCGCTCGCAATATGCTTTGGCGCAGGCCGTGTCCTGGGACCCGAAGGCGCAGGCGGTGTTGCTGGGCGCGGAGGCCAAGCCGGCCACCCTCAACGCGCAGGGAAACCTCAATTCGGCAACGCTCGCCAAGGTCGTCGGCCTCGCATCGCTCAACCTGCAGACGGCGGCTATCCAGACCAAGGAAACCCTCAGCAAATGGGCGGAGGCCCAGCAGGTGAAATCCGGCCTCGCGCGCATTCGCGGTCGCATGAAATTCCAGGGCAGCGCATTGGCCAAGGTCGGCGGCCTCATCACACTGGTCGGCGTCGGCGCCCGTTACAGCGGCGACGTCTTCGTGAGTGCGCTGCACCACGAACTGGTCGACGGCAACTGGATCACCGAAGCCGAGTTCGGCATGTCGCCCGACTGGTTCACCGAGCGCACCGATGTGGTCGCGCCGCCCGCCGCCGGATTCCTGCCCGGCGTGGAAGGCCTGCAGATCGGCGTGGTCCTGAAGCTCGACGGCGACCCGGAAGGCGAACAACGCGTGCAGGTCTCGACGCCGGTGATGCGCCCGGCCACCGACGGCGTGTGGGCGCGGCTCACCAAGTTCTATGCGTCCGACGGCATCGGTTCTTTTTTCATTCCGGAAATCGGCGACGAGGTGGTGCTGGGTTACCTCAACAACGATCCCTCGCATCCCATCATTCTCGGCAGCGTCTACAGCAGCAAGCGCAAGCCGCCCTACGAGCTGGAGGCGAAGAACCACCT